>JBATHJ010000597.1:0-8265 GCA_049666625.1 Gammaproteobacteria bacterium
CTGCCCGGTACGCCTGCAACATCATTGTCGCCAGCGACGCCTCAACCTCGACAGGCAGGCCACAGGGACACAAATACTGCGTATCATTCGCCGTATACTTGGCAGCGTAATCATAAAATTTGTGCGGTGTGACCATGCGGATCATCGGCAATACGCGATCAACCAGTATCGCCGCGGTGTATTCCTTGCCTGTTACCCAGCGCTCGGCAATAACGTCACCTTTGCACGCCGTCGCCAGTTGCCATGCAGGAATCAGTTCGTCTGCAGTTTCGACCTTGCTCATGCCAATACTGGAACCTTCGAGCACCGGCTTGATAATCATCGGCACACCGATTTCGTCCAGTGCGCGTGCGCAATCTTCTTCACTGTTGAGCACAACATAATCAGGTGTGGGTAAACCGGTCGCTGACCAGACCTGCTTGGTGCGTAATTTATCCATCGCCAGCGATGAACCCAGCACGGCGGAGCCGGTGTAGGGAATCGCCATGGTTTCTAGCAGGCCCTGGATGCTGCCATCTTCGCCACCTCGACCGTGCAACACGATAAATGCGCGATCAAATTTTCCATCGAGCAATACCCGTGCAACTTCGTGATCCACATCGATACCATGCGCGTCGACACCACTATTGAGCAGCGCCTGTAATACTGCGCGCCCGCTGATGAGTGAAATCTCGCGCTCGGCCGACCAGCCGCCCATCAATACCGCGACCTTGCCAAAGCTGTTGATATCAGGCTTGCTCATGACAATTTCTCGCCCACGATGCGTACTTCGGTACGCAGTTCTATGCCGTGCTTTTCAAACACAAGGCGCTGCACCTGCTCGATCAACTGCTCGATATCGTTCGCACTGGCATGGCCTTCATTCAGAATAAAGTTTGCATGTTTTTCCGATACCACCGCGCCACCGAGTCGTTTGCCTTTGAGCCCGCAACTTTCGATCAGGCGTGCAGCATAATCATTTTCAGGATTACGAAACACCGAACCACAGCTCGCCGCACCGATGGGTTGTGTCGCTGCGCGTTTCGCCAGCAGCTGTTTAATATCGATCACAGCGTCCGTGTTTTCCTCAACATGTCTTTCAAATCGCATGATTGCTGAAACAAACCATTCTGTCTGCTGGCTGTTCTTCAGCTGCGTATGCCGGTAACCAATTTCGTATTCGTCAGGTGTTCGCTGGTGCAGTTCACCTGCGCGGTCAAGGGTTTCAACACTGACCACATGGCGCCAGGTTTCACCACCGAAGGCACCGGCGTTCATCGCCAGCGCACCGCCGACCAGCCCGGGAATACCCGCAAAAAATTCACCACCGGCGAGCTGATTGCGCGCGCAGAAGCGTGCCAGCTTGGCATCTGCAACGCCGGCACCGACCTTGACTGTATTTTTTTCACTGGCTAATTCGAGCTGGTTGAATACACCCTGTGTCGCGATCACCGTGCCATCGAAACCCGCGTCGCGCACCAGCAGGTTACTGCCTAGGCCGACCCATACGATATCTTCATCTGCGGGCAACTGTTTCAGCAGGGTCTGCAAATCCTCAACATCAGCCGGCACAAAGTAGCGTTTGACCTTACCGCCACAACGCCAGCTGCAGTGTTTCGCCATCGGCTCATCAAGCAACATTGTGCCGCGAAGCTGCGCACTCATAGCCTGCGCTCCGCTGACAATAGATGTACGGCCTGCCATATCATGCCGCCTCCATTTTTGATGCGAGCTCAGCCGACACGCGGCCGATACTGCCTGCACCCAGCGTCAGCACCAGGTCACCGTCCTGCACCACGGCACCGAGCGCATCGTGTAATTGTTCGACATCTTCAACAAACACCGGGTTCACTTTGCCGCGTGCGCGGATCGCCGCGCACAACGAACGCCCGTCGGCACCGGCAATATGTTCCTCACCCGCGGAATATATTTCAGTCAGCAATAACACGTCAGTTTCTGCAAGCACCTGGCTGAAATCCTCGAACAAATCCCGTGTACGGGTGTAACGATGTGGTTGAAATGCAACCACCAGCCGTTTGTTCGGCCAGCCTGCGCGCACCGCCTGCAAGGTCGCGGCGACTTCGGTCGGGTGATGGCCGTAGTCATCGACCAGGGTAATCACACCGCTGGCGGTTTTGATTGCACCGTACATTTGCATGCGACGACCGATGCCCTCGAAACGTGCAAGCGCCGCCTGAATATGTTCATCACTGACGCCGAGTTCATACGCGATGCATATCGCAGCCAGAGCGTTGAGCACGTTGTGCCGACCCGGCATATTCAAAGTGATGTGCAATGCATGATCACGTTCGGGCAAGACCACATCAAACTGCATTTGCAAACCTTTCGCCCTGACATTCAATGCGCGCACATCCGCTTCCTGATCAATCGCGTAGCGTAAAATCGGGCGCGTGATTTGTGGCAACAGCTTGCGCACTTCGGGGTCGTCCACGCACACCACGGCCAGGCCGTAAAAAGGCAAATGATGTAAAAACTCGACAAATGCATGGCGTAATTGTTCAAAATCACCGTGATAGGTTGGCAAATGATCGGCATCGACGTTCGTTACCACCGATATCATCGGTTGCAGGTAGAGGAACGATGCATCACTTTCATCCGCCTCGGCCACCAGGTAACGCCCGGTACCGAGTCGTGCATGCGTCGCCGAACTGTTGAGTTTGCCCCCGATAACATAGGTCGGATCCAGCCCGCCTTCTGCAAGCACGCTTGCCACCAGTGATGTCGTCGTGGTTTTGCCATGCGTGCCCGCAACCGCAATGCCGTGACTGAAGCGCATGAGTTCGGCCAGCATTTCTGCGCGCGGTACCACTGCTATGCGCTGCTCACGTGCCGCCACTACTTCAGGATTACTCGCCGGGATCGCTGTCGAGGTAACGACCACGTCAACATTGTTCACCTGCTCGGCAGCATGGTCGGTAAAAATTTTCACACCGGCTGTCTGCAATCGTTGTGTCACAGAATTGCTCACCTTGTCCGAACCGCTGACTTCGTAACCCAGGGTGTGCATGACTTCTGCAATGCCGCTCATACCCGCGCCGCCGATGCCGACAAAATGCACTTTGCGAATCCGGCGCATGAAATTATCGGCGGGTGGTAAATGCATATTCATGCCATGCCTCCCGCTGCCAGGCAACGCTCGGCCACTTCACGTGCAGCATCGGGTTTTGCCTGCGCGCGCGCAGCACGCGCCATCGACAACAAACGTTCGCGCTGCTGGGTGAATTCAAGCAACCTGTCAGACAACCAGTCACTGTCGAGTTCACTTTGCTGGCGCGTGATGGCTGCGCCCTGCTGTTCGAGATACGCCGCGTTCGCCGTCTGGTGGTCGTCCACTGCATACGGGTAAGGCACCAGGATGGATGCCACGCCGGCTGCTGCAAGTTCAAACACTGTCATCGCACCGGCGCGGCAGATCACCAGGTCAGCCCAGGCATAGGCAGCTGCCATGTCGTCGATGAATGCTTCGACGCGCGCCTCAACCTTGTGCTCGCGGTACGAATCACGCGCCGCATCAAGATTTTTCAGGCCGGTTTGATGATGCACCTGCGGGCGCCGATTGATCTCCAGCTTCGCAATCGCTTCGGGAATAATTTCATTCAGGCGCACAGCGCCGAGACTGCCACCCACCACCAGCACGCGTAATGCATCGCGGTGCATCGGCAGACGCAATTCGGGCGGAGCGATTGCGATAATGTCCTTGCGTACCGGGTTGCCGATATGCACTGCGCTTTTACCCAGTGCACCGGGAAACGCTTCGAGCCGGTTGCGGGTTAATTTTGCCAGGATGCGATTTGTCATGCCGGCAACAGCATTCTGTTCGTGTATCAGTAACGGCTTGCGCAACACCCAGGCCATGAAACCACCGGGGCCGGATGCAAAGCCACCCATGCCGAGTACCGCGCAGGGTTTTCTACGACGCAGTACCGACATTGCCTGCACACAGGCGACCACTAACCTGAATGGCGCCAGCAACAGGCTCAATGTATTCTTGCCGCGCAGGCCCTGGATGCTGAGCCACTCGATCGGGTAACCGGCCTGTGGCACCAGTCGCGCTTCGATGCCCGCCTGTGTGCCAAGCCACACCACCGGCACACCGCGGGTGCGTAATTCATCGGCCACCGCCAGCGCCGGGAACACATGCCCGCCGGTGCCACCCGCCATAATCAGAACTGGAGGCAAGGACATCATGTGCCGCGCCTCGCATACGCTGATCTGCGATTTTTATAATCCGAAGCATTGGCTGCCTTGCGGGTGCTGAGTCTGGTTTTGCGCGCCACCGCCTGGATCGAACTCACACTGCATTCCTGGTGAATGCGCATTAACAAACCGATCGCCATGCACACCACGATCAGGCTGCTACCGCCGTAACTCATTAATGGCAGGGTCAGGCCCTTGGTCGGCAACAGGCCCATGTTCACCCCGATATTGATCGTCGCCTGCATCGCCAGCCAGACACCAATGCCGTAGGCCATGTACGCAGCAAAACGATTGCCGCAGTTTTCCGCCATTTTGCCAATACGAAACGCACGCCAGAACAGCATGCCAAACAATACGATGACCGTGCATACACCGGCAAAACCAAACTCTTCGGCAAGAATGGCAAACAGGAAATCAGTGTGTGATTCCGGCAGGTAGAACAGTTTTTGCACACTGCCGCCCAGGCCGGTACCAAACCAGCCGCCACGGCCAACGGCTATCAATGATTGCGTCAACTGAAAACCACTGTCGAACGGGTCCGCCCACGGATTCATAAATGATGTCAGCCGCTCCATGCGATAGGGTGATGTTACGATCAGCATCACTGCCGCGGCGCCGAACATCAACAAGAATGAGGCGAACTGGATGAAACGCACGCCGCCGAGAAACGTCATGCTCAACACCGTGCCCATTAATACCACGGTGGCGCCGAAATCGGGTTCGAGCATTAACAACAGCCCGGCCAGCCCTACCAGCAGCATCGGCTTGATGAAACCCAGCAATGATGTACGCACTGCGTCGCCGTGCCGTACCAGGTAACCTGCAACGTAGATCAGCATGAACAACTTGACCACTTCAGACACCTGCAGATTGAACATGCCCAGCGAAATCCAGCGCGTACTGCCGTTGACACTTTTGCCAATACCGGGAATCAGCACCAGCACCAGCAGGAACAGCGCAAAGCCGAGCAAGGCCATGCCGGATTTTTCCCATTGCACCAGGCGAATACGGTAAACAACAAATGCAGCCAGTAAACCCAGCACAACAAAAATCGACTGGCGCTGGAAATAGTAAAACGGGTTCGACAAACTGCGTTCAGCCACGGATATCGATGCCGACGCGACCATCACCAGGCCAAGTGCGAGCAAGGTGATCGTAACCATGGTCAGCACCGGATCGAGCTCACTGAGGCGTACCGTCGAAAATCCCTTGATCTCGCGCATGTTAGGCAGTGCGATATTCAGATTCATGCCAGCAACTCCCGCACTTGATGCATGAATACATCACCGCGGTGCTCAAAATTGTTGAACATGTCAAAACTCGCGCAGGCCGGTGACAGCAGTACATTGTCACCTGGCTGCGCAAGTGCTGCCGCCTGTATCACGGCATCTTTCATATCATCCGCGTGCACACATGCAACGCTGTCGCCAAATGCTTTTTCAATCAGGCTGGCATCGCGACCGATTAACACCACTGCACTTAGGTGCGCTGCGGCCACTTCGCCCAGCGCAGTAAAATCAGCGCCCTTGCCTTCTCCGCCGGCAATCAATACATGCCGTCCGGGCAAACCCGTAATCGCCGCCAGCGCTGCACCCACGTTGGTCGCCTTGGAATCGTTGTACCAGTTAACGCCTTTTTTCTCGGCCACCCACTGCGTGCGGTGCGCCAGTCCGGCAAATTCGCGCAGGCTGTCGAGCATGGCATTCATATCAAGTCCCACAGTCTGGCCAAGCGCTAGCGCAGCCAGTGCATTGGCGACATTGTGACGACCCCTGATTCTCATTTCACTGACGCGCAGCAGTTTTTCAGTACCAAAACACAGCCAGTCTTCAGACCTGTCACTACACACGCCAAATTCAGTCTGCTTTGGTGTCCTCAGGGTAAACCCGGTGACATGGCTGGCAGCAAACGGCGGCGCACTGGCGATAGCATCATCGCGATTAACCACCCAGTTGCGCGCATGCTCATAGAGCGCATGTTTGCTGTGTGCATAACTGGCAAAGTCTGCGTAGCGATCCATGTGATCAGCCGTAATATTCAGCACCACGCCGGCTTCGAGCTGTAATTCATGCATGGTTTCGAGCTGGAAGCTGGATAATTCCAGCACGTAAAGCTGGTTGTCGTCGGCCAGCAGGTCCAGCACCGGCGTGCCAATATTGCCGCCCATGGCGACGCGCACACCTGCGCGCAACGCCATGTCATTGAGCAGGGCGGTGACGGTACTTTTACCATTTGATCCGGTAATCCCGATCACCGGTGCGGCAACTTCGTGTGCAAACAAATCAATGTCACCGGTAATTTCGATGCCGGCCTGTTTTGCCTGTTGCAACACCGGCGTTGACAACGGCACGCCCGGACTCAATACAATCCGTCGCGCCTGCTCAAATATAGCTGCATTAAATTCACCGCAATGAACCGGCACATCTGCATAGAACTGTTGCATCTCGGTCAGGCGTGGCGGTTGCACGCGACTGTCGACCACTACCACCGGTTCACCCAGTGCGCGCAGGTATTTCACCACCGACATGCCCGTCGCACCCAGTCCCACGACGAGGGTGTAAGCTTGCTGCCTGGTTGACGCTGTTGTCATGTATGCGATTGCCTGTTGCATTCTTTTGTTCGATTAACGTACCTTGAGTGAAGCCAGTCCGACCAGCACCAGCACCACGGTAATAATCCAGAAACGCACGATCACGCGCGGCTCGGGCCAGCCCTTGAGTTCAAAATGGTGATGCAGTGGCGCCATTCGAAAAATACGTTTTCCGGTTAACTTGTAGGAACCGACCTGCAATATGACAGATACGGTTTCCATCACGAACACGCCGCCCATTATCAGTAGCACCAGCTCCTGCCGCACCAGCACGGCGATCACACCGAGTGCAGCACCCAGCGCAAGGGCACCGACATCACCCATGAATACCTGCGCGGGATAGGTGTTGAACCAGAGAAAACCAAGGCCGGCACCGACCAGGGTTCCACAAAATATCGCCAGCTCGCCAGCACCGCTGACATACGGAATACCGAGATAATTTGAAAATGTACTGTGGCCCGTGGCGTAGGCAAATACACCGAGCGCACCCGCGACCATCACTGTCGGCATAATCGCAAGGCCATCGAGGCCGTCGGTGAGGTTGACCGCGTTACTGCTACCGACAATTACAAAATAAGTCAGCACGATAAAGCCCCAGCCCATCTGCACCATCACATCTTTCATGAACGGCATTATCAGCGTGGTTTCAATCGGCGAATTTGCAGTCGCGAACATAAAATAAGCAGCACCTAAGGCGAACACGGTCTGCCAGAGATACTTGGATTTTGCTGACAGGCCTTTTGAATTTCCGTACACCAGTTTCTTGTAATCATCAACGCCGCCAATCAACCCGAACGCAAGCGTGACAACCAGTGCAATCCACATCTGGCGGCTGTGCAGGTCGCTCCACAACAGGGTACTGATTGCTACCGAGACCAGGATCAATGCACCGCCCATGGTCGGCGTGCCGGCTTTACTAAGATGTGATTGCGGGCCGTCATTGCGCACCTGCTGACCGATCTTGTAGCTGGTCAGTTTGCGAATCATGCGCGGCCCGATGATCAGCGATAACACCAGCGCGGTAATAGTGCCGAGAATTGCACGCAGGGTGAGGTACTGGAACACATTGAAACCGCTGTGAAACTGCTGTAGGTACTCTGTCAATGCAAGCAGCATCAGTTCACCTCCCGGTGGCTGTCGGATGTTTTTTTAGTGTTATTGTCAGTCTCCACCAGCAATCCATTGACGACCTGCTCCATCGCCATAAAACGCGAACCTTTTACCAGCAACACCACATCTGCACTGATGTCCGATTTAATTGCAGCGGTGAGCGAAGCGTGATCGGCAAACCAGCGTGCACCCTCACCAAACGCAGTGACGGCTTCGCGGCTGGCAGCGCCGGTTGCAAACAAACGGGCAATTCCCAGCGCCTTCGCCTGCACACCCAGCTCAGCGTGCAGTGCTGCAGCATCAGCGCCCAGCTCACCCATGTCACCCATCGCCATCCAGTGCTGCCCGGGCATACTGACCAGCACCTG
>JBATHJ010000598.1:0-1986 GCA_049666625.1 Gammaproteobacteria bacterium
GCGTAGACCTCTTAAGGCTTCATTTATATCTATAGAAATGTTGCCATATGCAGGAGAACTATATAGAGCCAGCAACGTTAACAAATGTAAATTCTATTTAATGCCCGGCATTATCTTTTTCAAATAAACCGGCTGTCGCTGGACAGCCCTGCGCAAGGCCTGCCCGACTGCGTGCAGCCACAACTTAGCATAGAGCTATCTATGTCCGCCACTCGGGCAGGGCTAATACGTGAAGTTATTCAGGCAGTTGCAGGTGAGCGCAGGTTGCGTCCCTGGTCGGCGGAGGCCACGCATTTTTCGAGGTATTCCTCGTAGGTGCCGTGGAAATCGACCAGCTGGTGGTCCTTGATTTCGACGATGCGGGTGGCCAGTGAAGACACAAACTCGCGGTCATGGCTGACAAAAATCAGTGTGCCAGCGTAATGTTCCAGCGCCATGTTGAGTGCTTCGATGGCTTCCATGTCGAGATGGTTGGTGGGTTCGTCCATCAGCAAAACATTGTGGTCCTGCAGCATCAGCTTGCCAAACAGCAGGCGGTTTTTCTCACCGCCGGAACAGACCTTGACCTGCTTGTTGAAATCTTCTGTCGAAAACAGCAGGCGTCCCAGGGTGCCGCGCACGATCTGGTCATCGTGACCGGGTTTGCGCCACTGGCTCATCCAGTCGAACAGATTCAGCTCGCAGTCAAATTCTGCGGTGCTGTCCTGCGGGCAGTAACCCAGGCTGGCGTTTTCGGCCCACTGGATGGTGCCGTGATCGGGTTTCAGTTGATTGATCAGGCAACGCAAAAAGGTGGTTTTACCCGCGCCGTTTTCACCAATCACCGCGAGCCGGGTGCCGGCATCGAGGATCATGTTGCCCTTGCTGAACAGGGTCTCACCGTCAAAACCGTGGCCGAGATCTTCCAGCGTCAGCGCCTGGCGATGCAGCTTCTTTTCCTGGTTGAAGCGAATGAACGGACTCACGCGGCTCGAAGGCTTGATATCGTCGAGCTGGATTTTTTCGATCTGCTTTGCGCGCGAAGTGGCCTGCTTGGCCTTGGATGCATTGGCCGAGAAGCGGCTGACGAATTGCTGCAGTTCGGCGATCTGGGTTTTCTTCTTGGCGTTTTCAGATTGCAGACGTTCACGTGCCTGGGTAGAGGCGGTCATGAAGTCATCGTAGTTGCCGGGATAAATCCGCAGCTCACCATAGTCGATATCGGCCATGTGGGTGCACACTGCATTGAGAAAATGACGGTCATGCGAAATGATAATCATGGTGCTCTTGCGATCATTCAGCACTGACTCGAGCCAGCGAATGGTATTGATGTCGAGGTTGTTGGTGGGCTCGTCGAGCAGCAGGATATCGGGATCAGAAAACAGCGCCTGCGCCAGCAATACGCGCAGTTTCCAGCCGGGCGCGACTTCGCTCATCGGGCCGAAGTGGAGTGATTCTTCAATCCCGGCGCTGAGCAGGATTTCACCGGCACGGCTTTCGGCGCTGTAACCGTCGAGTTCCGCAAAATGGACTTCGAGGTCAGCGACTTTCATGCCGTCTTCTTCGGACATTTCGGCCAGGCCGTAAATCCGGTCACGTTCCTGCTTGATCTCCCACAGTTCGCTGTGGCCCATGATAACGGTGTCGATCACGCTGTATTTTTCAAAGGCAAACTGGTCCTGGCTCAATTTACCGACACGCTCGTTGGGGTCGATAGATACATTGCCCGAGGTCGGCGCCAGGCTGCCATCGAGGATTTTCATAAAGGTGGATTTACCGCAGCCGTTGGCGCCGATCAGGCCATAGCGATTGCCGCCGCCGAACTTGGCAGAAATGTTTTCAAACAGCGGTTTGGCACCAAACTGCATGGTGATGTTTGCGGTAGTAATCAAGGGGCTATCCTGGGCAGAGCGAACGGGTCTTTCGAGAGGGGCGTACTATAGAGAATTTTGCCCAAAAGGTCGAGTGAAACCTGATGAAAAGGGGGTAATTGCTCGATAAATACAC
>JBATHJ010000599.1:0-6539 GCA_049666625.1 Gammaproteobacteria bacterium
TGATAATGGGTCCTGTTGCTGACAAGGGCGGTGTTGCGGGCGTGGTTTTCGGTTCATTTTCAGATTGTCCTGCTGGCGCGTTGCTTAAATACTAATGTGCGGCAACTATTATTCTGTCTCATCCATATTGCCAGTCCGTGCCAGTAGTTACCACATTCTTCCGACAGCATTAAGCTCTAATGTGTTCATAATAATCAAAAACATTTTTTAAACCGGCAGTAAACAAAACTTTGCGTGGCCGCGTTCGGCGTGAGATGCGATTCAGTACAGCTATCAACAAGTTCATACGAATCACCCAGCACTGCTGACAGCGACTCCGGGCTGTAACGAACAACCTCCAGCCCGCTGCATTTCTCGGGCCCGTCCAGCGCAAAAGTGGCAATGATGGCATGTGCACCGGGTTTTAATGCGCGCGTCATCGCGTGCACATAACTCGAACGATCGAGTGGATCCGTCAGGAAGTGAAATACAGCCCGATCGTGCCAGACGTCAAATACCGACTCGACTCTGAATTCGGTTATATCCTGTTCAATCCAGGTCACAGTACTCGCGCGCCCGGCGAGCCGCGTCTTCGCCTGTTCAATCGCAGCATGGGCGATATCAAGCACTGTTATGTTGCAATAGCCCGCATCCAGCATGGCGTCGACCAGGGTTGAAGCACCGCCGCCGATATCAATACACGCAGCCGCTAGATCAACACCGGTGGCCCTGATCAATTCAAGCGAACGTTCGGGATGCTGCTGATACCAGCTGACTTCAGTCGGATTTTTTTCAGCATAGACCTGTTCCCAATGCGTTTTTATATCAAAGTCAGGCGCGTTGTCAGCAGGTATTTTCATATCATCGGGCTGTTATTTACCCGGCTTCGCGTCGCCGGGGATTACTTCTGTCGCCGCGCCTTCCATACTGAACATCGTCTTGCGATTGATAATAACTACGGCAATGGCAGCGGACACAAACATGATCGTGTCATATGGGGCTGCGTCGGGAAAAACCGGGTTGTTCAGCTGCCAGTGAACCAGCAACGGGAGTAATATGCTGCCGCCTGAAGCGTTAAACAGCGGCGTGACGATGACGCACACGGCGACAGACGCAATGAAAAAGGGAAAGAACGACCACGAACTTTGCGGTACGCCGCTTAAATAAAATGCCGGCAGATGCCATAGCCCCCAGATCACTCCCAGCATCAGGCCAGCCCATATCGGTGCATAACGCTGCTGCAGCAATGGCAGGGCGAGCCCGCGCCAGCCGAACTCCTCGATCGGCCCTAAAACGAGCATAAATGCCAGCGCCGGAAATACTTCATACCAGGTCGAAAACGGAAACGCCTCGGTCAACAGGTTGCCTTTCAACGCAGCGCCCGCGTAAAACAGCACGGGGATGCCGATCAGGAGGTAGGCGTACCAGCCCCAATGGACCTTCCACAACAATAGCCTGGAGAGATAACGCCGCAGCCCCTGAACCCCTCCGTGATAAATCACCAGCGTGAACGCCGCAATGGCCGGTGCATACACTGCGAGGATGAAGAGAGGATTTTTCGCGCTTAATTCGCCAAATACCGACTCTATTTCATTCGGAAACAGAATCAGCAGACCGACGATGCCCCAGGTCAAACCAAATGTAATGACCAGATACGGTATCAATGATCGAATGTTCATAGTGTTGTTACACTGCATGCAAGCGTGCCAATCGACCTGCGGCCGAATGTCACGCATTCTCAGGCGCCCGCGTGACCGGAAACTTAATGTAGCTCACACCCGTTTTGTGTAAGCCTTAATCAATCATCCGCACTTTGAGTCGCCGCAGTTAAGGCAGGTCATGCAACCGTCCATGCTGATAACCGCCTTGGTATTACACTTGTTACATAAATGCGCATTTTTAGGGAAATCTGAAACCTCACCCTTTAGTGCGGCGTTTTTACCGGGGTTATGAATCGCATCGTATTCTTTTCGCTTGGCATCCAGCATTTCTCTCTGGCAGTCATCAATACCCTTGTCTTCAATCATGCCGATCATTTTCATATGGCATTCGATGGCATCACCAATTTCAGCCACCAGTGATGGCTTGTACTTGCCGCCCTTTTTGAAGTAGCCGCCGCGTGGATCGAACACACTACGCAATTCATCGACCAGGAAGGTGGCGTCACCGCCTTTTCTGAACACCGCCGATATAATCCGGGTCAGGGCAACGATCCACTGAAAGTGGTCCATGTTTTTTGAATTAATAAATATTTCGTAGGGCCGGCGCAGTTCGTGTGCAGTGCCCCGATTCAATACCACGTCGTTAATCGTTATATATAATGCATGTTCCGACTGCGGCGTCTTGACTTTATAAGTCGAACCCAGCAGCATTTCCGGGCGCTCGAGCTTCTCGTGCATCTGGATGATTTCAGCCGTGGTTGACTCTTCCACTGCAGGTTCAGCACTGGAATTTACATTGACAGGCTGTGCAGTATCCGTTGTGGCTTTGGGCTCAGTGACAACATCTGTTTCTTTTTCCAGTACGTCATAACCGACAATTTTTTTTGTAATTTTAATAGTCATAATTCAAACCTGCTTTAATAATTATCGTTATAGTTATAGTTGTCGTTATTGTTTTAGCATGGCATCAAAACTTGCCGTAATACCCTTCCTTCAGGGCATCGTATAAATTTGCCGCGGTATGCATCTCACCGTCGTACTCGATTTCTTCATTGCCTTTGACTTTAACCACCGTGCCGTCTTCGAGTGAAAAACGGTAGGTCGTGTTAGCCAGGTCTTTCTCCTTGACCAGCACACCCTGGAACGCCTCGGGGTTAAACCTGAAGGTGGTACAGCCTTTAAGGTTTTTCTCGTAGGCATAGAGATAAATATCCTTGAAATCTTCGTAAGGAAAATCTGTCGGGATGTTCGCGGTTTTGGAAATAGATGAATCGATCCATTGCTGCGCCGCCGCCTGGATGTCGACATGCTGTTTCGGGGTGACATCATCTGCACTGATAAAATACGCCGGCAGTTGCTCATGCGGCTCGGTTGAAAAAGGCATGGCAGCCGGATTCACCAGCTCACGGTATGCCAGCAGTTCGTACGACCAGACATCGACTTTTTCTTTGGATTTCTTGCCTTCGCGAATAATATTGCGCGAGTAATGATGCGCAAAACTCGGTTCGATACCATTGCTGGCGTTATTACCGATCGATAATGCAATAGTCCCGGTCGGCGCAATTGAACTGTGGTGGGTAAAACGTGCACCGGTTTCCGCCAGTGCGTTGACCAGGTCGGGATTGACTTCGGCAATGCGCTGCATGTAACGGCTGTATTTTGCATGCAACACCTTGCCCTTTACGCTGTCACCGACTTTATAACCATCGCGTTTCATTTCAGGTCGGCGACTCAGCATTTCCGTGGTCACTTCAAAGTCCTGTTCCATGATCGGCGCAGGGCCTTTTTCTTTCGCCAGTTCGAGCGCACTTTCCCAGCCATTGAGCGCCAGCGCGCGCGTGACCTTGTCAGTAAATTTAAGCGACTCTTCAGAGCCATAGCGTATGCCCATCATGGTCAGGGCCGAGCCCAGCCCGAGGTAACCCATGCCGTGACGGCGCTTGTTCATGATTTCAGTGCGTTGCTGTTCCAGCGGCAGGCCGTTGATTTCGACTACGTTATCCAGCATGCGGGTGAACACCTGCACAACTTCGGCGTAGGTATCCCAGTCGAAACTTGCGTTGTCGGTAAACGGCTGCTTCACCAGGTGGGTAAGATTGATTGAACCCAGCAGGCAGGCACCGTATTCGGGCAGGCCCTGTTCGCCACAGGGGTTGGTGGTCCTGATATTTTCACAGAACCAGTTGTTGTTCATTTCATTGTACTGATCGATCAGGATAAAACCCGGCTCCGCATATTCGTAGGTCGATGCCATGATCATGTTCCATAGCTTGCCGGCATCGATGGTTTTATAAATCCTGCAGGCGACCTGGCCGGTTTCGTTGACGATATAGTTGTCCTTAATCGGCCAGTCACGCCAGATCACCTGGTCAGGGTCCTGCAGATCAATATTGTGCACTGTGACTTCGTCCTTGCTCAGGGGGAACGCCAGCGGCCAGGGCGCATCGTTTTTAACGGCTTCCATAAACTCGCGGGTGATCAGTAACGACAGGTTGAACTGGCGCAGGCGGCCGTTCTCGCGCTTGGCGCGAATAAAATCCATCACGTCAGGATGACCGACATCGAAGGTGGCCATTTGCGCGCCGCGGCGCCCGCCCGCAGAGGAAATGGTGAAACACACCTTGTCGTAAATATCCATGAATGACAGCGGCCCCGAAGTCAACGAGCCGGAACCCGACACATAGGCAGCGTTCGGCCGCAGGGTCGAGAATTCGTAGCCAATACCGGCACCCGACTTCAGCGTCATCCCCGCTTCGTGGACTTTTTGCAATATGTCGTCCATCGAATCATGGATCCTGCCGGAGACGGTGCAGTTGATGGTTGAGGTCGCCGGCTTGTGTTCCTGCGCACCAGCGTTGGAAATAATCCTGCCGGCAGGCACGGCGCCGTGCTTTAAGGCCCAGAGAAATTTGCCATACCAGAACTGCTGCTTCTCCGGCGTCTGCTCGATATCCGCCAGCGCACGCGCGATACGGGTAAAGGTGCCTTCGAGACACAGATCAACCGCTTCACCACGGTTGTTCTTGAGCTGGTATTTGCGTTGCCAGATGTCTTCAGAGGCCGGTTGCAGGGGGATATCGATGCGCTTGATGGCGTCGGACGTGCGATGTTTGGCGGTTTTCATGGGAATAACTCCTGCAGTGACACCTGTATATAATCCCATTGAGCCACGGGCTACATATAGTGTTATCGTTATTATTATGTACTATATCTTGTGGATACCGGCAGATAGTTGACCAAAATTATCGACATAGATCAAGCGCTAACTGGGTTGCAGGCGGTATTTTTTTTCTGCGAGAGGTCAGGGCCGCGTGTTCAGGGCGCTGGATACAAACGGGAATAATTTGTATTACGGGTTTGCGCACCAAACCGCGATGGTCGGGACAAAATCCGGCTGATTTAGACTAGTTAAAAAACCGGCGCAATAATTCATCGTAACTTCTGATACGCGTGACATAACTTACCGGCTCGTCGCCACGCGCGTAGCCGTATTTCAAATTTTTATAATATTTTTTCTCACTCAGCAGCGGCAGCACTTCTTTCATATCGTGCCAGCGGTCCGGGTCACGCTTGAGTTCTTTGGCCAGGGCCTGTGCATCGCGAAAGTGCCCCCTGCCGACATTGTACGCCGCCAGCGCCAGCCAGGTACGATCAGGCTCGTCCACGTGCTCTACAATCTGTTTCATTTTTGCCTGGAATTTGGCGCCGGCATAGATATTTTCTTTGGCATCCAGGCGGCTGCTGACACCGAGTGATTTTGCCACTGGCTGGGTCAGCATCATAATACCGCGCACCCCGGTGGGGCTTTTTGCTTTACTGTCCCATTGTGACTCCTGGTAACTCTGGGCCGCCAGTAATGAAGGCTCGATGCCATTTTTTCTGGCGGCATCGATAAAGTGCTTCTTGTATTTTGGCAGGCGGGTTTTTGCCCGCTTTAACAGTTTATGGGTGTCGACGTAGTCAAAGATCTCGACGAAGCCATAATACCTGTCCATCACCCGGGTCAGGTCATTGCTTTTTTTATAGGCTTTAAACCAGCCCGTGATCGCCTGCTTTAACTTGTCACTGTTCTTGTTCAGCATCCACGCAAGTTCTGAGGCTTCTGCCAGGGTGTACTTGTCCTCCAGCTCGGTGTGATAACGCCGTTCGATACTGTATAAAGTTGAATCACTGATAGTGCATTGTATTTTTTTCGCGGCCACCTGCTCCAGCAGCTTCGCGGTGTTCAATGCTTCTTCTACTTTCCAGCTTAACTCGGGATAGGCCTTGAGCGACTCGATATAACTGCTTTCAGCTGCAACAACCACATCAAGCGTTTTCAGGTCTTCTATATCATTAACGGCTTTAACATTGCGATGACACACCAGGTATTCATTCAATGACTGGTAAACCGGGCCATAATCAAATTCATTTTTACGGTTGTCATTGACCGTCAGGCCGGCAGCTGCAATATCACCTTCCCGCGCGCGTAATGCAGCTAATACCGCTTTGGTGGAATCATAGACCTTATATTTAACCTCGAGCTGCATACTGTCGGCAAACGCCTGCGTCATATCGTACTCGGGCCCGGCGAGCTGGTTGTCACGATCGTAATAGTACGTTGTCGGCAGGTTTGTGGTGAGAACGATCAAGCTGCCGCGCGACCTGATATCTTCCAGTAACGGTGGCGAGGCCGAGGCATCATCGCCGGCCATGTCACAGGCCAGCAGACACATTGCAATGCCCGCGAGTGCAAGCCGCCTGACACTAGTGATGATTAAATCGCATTTCGGCATAATCGTTGTTACATGCCCGGCAATGCTGGTTGACCTTGCGTGCATAAACCAGGCAAGTGTCAGGCATTACCGCGACAGCGCATTGAGCCCATTTAAGATAACAACTGCCAGCATAGTACAGGAC
>JBATHJ010000600.1:0-3110 GCA_049666625.1 Gammaproteobacteria bacterium
AAGCTGGGCTGGACCGGCCTGGATAAGCAGGAAGTTATACAGTATTTAAATGAACGTTATTACAAATACCCTATTCCGAAATAATCCTGAAACTGATTCACAGTTATCGTCTGTTCTCTCTCGCCCACCAAACGCAATGATAAACAATCTATGTTTATCATTACTTAAGGTGTCTTCATATACGCTGACACGATCTGCTGCTTGAGTGCACCCACACCCGCAAGCAACACCAGCCAGTTAAAAAGACTACCGAGCAGCGGAATAACATTAATAATAAATAGCACCGCTATTGCCAGTGACAGCGAAACGGCTCGCGTTGTTTTTCCTGCACTGGTTTTGTTTAATTTACGCAAGCCGGCATCTGCAACAAAGTAAGCCCCCGCAAGGTAACCAGAAAGCAGCATCAGCAGATAAGCCGCGAGCAGGAACAGCGCCAGTAAAAATCCTACGCCAGTTGAAAACAGCAATACGATCGCCACCGGGCCACCGGCAACGACTGCCAGCCCGAAACCCAGGCTTGACCAGGGTCGACTACGAACAGCATTGCTACAACCCTCGGCGATACCGGGAAAGACGAGATAAAGCGCCACACCTGCAATGACAAAACTGAGTAAAAGCGCAAGGCCTGCGAATAATACCCCGACAACAAAGGGCGCAATCGGAACATCAACAGGCGTGTGGGTGACGCCGCCTTCGATGCGTGCGCCCTCAGCGATCATGGCCGGTTGCGGACTTGTGTAATTCAACTTGCCGATAATAACGGCCGAATCACTGATCTCAATATGTTCAGCCCATATTTCAGCATCGCCCTCGATCGTGCCGCTTACGATTACCCTGCCGCCATTGACTCGCAAATCCTGCACGATCCTGCCATCGACTAAAATATCACCGCCACTGAGCCAGGCAGCACCGCCAACTTCGACCATGGGCCCAAGCTGTATTCGGCCGCCCGCGACCAGCAGATCATCGCCGATAACAGCAAGCACGCGTATATTACCGCCAGCGAGCCTGGCATCATCTGCAACGCTACCGCGTAGCTCAACATCACCCCCCGCCGCAATAACATCAGCCTGCACCCTGCCTTCAAGATTCAACTTTCCGCCGGCTGCGACGACATCGCCTTCTACCGTGGCATATAAATCAACCTGGCCACCCGCGAGGTACAGATCGTCATCAATGACGCCAGATATACTGACATTCTCGCCAGCCTGTTGATAAGCAGACAGGCAAGTTGAAACAAGAAGCAGTGCAGTGAGTAAAAAACCGCGAATCATAATCATAACCCTACCCTCCCGATAGTTCGCCTCATTGAAAAACCTGTAATCAAAGCAATCAATTTGTAATTCCGTAGAGCAAGTAAGCGATACAGATAAATTACATGATAAACGCCTCGGGCCGTAAACAGCTGATCTTGTTAGCAGAAAGATGTTTTATCGACACGCTAACACGTGATTTATTGACCTGTGTCGATTTACTGTCCCTTTTTTAATTACACACTGGATCAGTAGCAAAGTGAATCAGGTCGATGGAGTTAGGGGGCGCTTATCATTTCTGCCGCAAGGGACAATAGTAGAGGCGCGCGCTGATGCGTGATCACTCTGCCTGATTCGGATTTATTTAAATTTACAGGAGACACGCTGATGAAACCAGCCATACATTTAATCAGAACGTCTACCATGGTGCTGGCCCTGCTGCTACTCCTCGCAGGCTGTGTTCAGCCAGACAGCGCTTCGTTGCAGGCTGACAGCGCGACGCTTGCTCGCTGGCAGAACACGTTTGATGGTCTGCGAGACATGACGCCCAACTGGGGCAAACAAGGGGTGACTGCATTCAAAACGAGCCTGGACTTTGATGTTCCCATGGTAATGCTCGATGTGCGAACTGAGCAGGAGTGGCAGGCAGGAATTATAAAAGATGCACTGTTGATTAATATCAACGAATTACCAAAACCTGCAAACCTGGCCAGGCTGCCTCAAGACCGAGATGCAGTTATCGGCGTGTATTGTTCTGGCGGCTACCGTTCCACGCTGGCATTAGCACTGCTCTATCAGCTCGGTTATAAAAATGTCATTAGTATGGAGGGCGGCATGGATTCCTGGCTCAGGGCGGGTTACCCGGTTTCAAGCAAACCATAACATTGTGATGAGCCTCGCTTGCAGGCGCAACTCAGATAAAAATATAAGCCAGTATGGCCGCAAGCACTACAATTTTAAAGGTGACATAAAGCGGCTTGTTCCAGTGTTTGAAGCGCTTCATGAATGCCTTGTATCTATTCAGATAGTGACCAAACTTGTTGCCGATGCCTGATTTAGATGCATCAATATTATCGATCGCGAACAGCCCGTTGAAGAACCTGCCAAATCCGAAATAAAGTTTTTGCAACAATTTAAATTTTAGCGGACGGTCAATGTCGGTCATCAGGATAATGCGCGGCCTGTCACTGTCGTTATACGCACTGTGCATATAGGTTTCATCAAAGATGATCGATTCACCATCAGCCCATGTGTAGTCTTCACCATTGACAACAAGCCCTGACACTGCCGAATTCGGCGTGCTCAAACCCAGGGAATAACGCAGCGTGTATGCAAATGGATCATGGTGGTTGTTGATTTTTTTGCCCGGGTTCAAACATGCAAACAGCGCGATGTTCATCGACGGCACCTGGTCAATTAATTCCATGGTCTTTGGCGCCAGTTGTTTTGCCGAGGGAATGTCGTTGTCATAGACTTTCAGGTAGAAACTGGTCCAGCGATTGTCCTTGTAAAAGCTGCTTGCCTGGAGGTCGTCTTTTTTGGCGATAAGGCCTTTCTCGTATAACGCCAGCGCTTCGTCCCGAATAAGCTGCCAGTTATCTTCAATAATTTTAAGCTCGGGGAAATAGCCCGGTTCGATAAAATGAGTTAGTGGCACTTTGGACAACAGGTATGCAGGTACATTAAACGGCACCATAAAGGTCGAAAAATCACTCAGCTGGCGTGCCAGGCTAAACCTGACTTTATTTCGACTGCGAATAAAAATGATGCAGGCCATGTATACAATGGCTAATAGTATGACGGTGTACACCCCAATTCCTGTAAATGACGTTTAATTATTCCTGCGTAAGACAATAT
>JBATHJ010000601.1:0-3461 GCA_049666625.1 Gammaproteobacteria bacterium
GATGGAAGAAGTCATGCGCGTGGCACCGCCACCGCTAGATGCTTAAAAGATGTTTGCCACAGAGGGCACAGAGAACACAGAGTAAAAAAAGATAAACAATGGTCCGCGAACAACGCAAATAACGCGAATCTAAAACAATAAAACTGTCATTCTGATGCCTGTTTTCCAGGCAGAAGAATCTGAATCCACCGAGGGTCAGGATCCATCGCAAAAAGCGGCTCAGGATACTGTACTCACAATTGTTACTTTATTTGCGTCCTTTGCGTTGTTCGCGGACATTTTTCATTTTGTCTTATATCGCTGTGAACTCTGTGAACTCTGTGAACTCTGTGAACTCTGTGACCTGTGTGGCAAATGTCTTATTTTTTAGCCTTTACAGCAACATCCCCACGCCAGTCCCCGGCACATTTAGCCTCTGCCCATAATCCGGTATAATGCCCGGCTTGTTTCGGGAGGTCGCCATGAGTTACTACTTTTCCAAGATTATTGATGATGCCTTCGATGACGCCATCGTGCGCGTCACCGATCAGCTGGCTAAAGCCGGCTTCGGCGTGCTGACCACGATCGATGTCAGCGCCACCATGAAGAAAAAGCTGGACGCCGATATGAAGCGCTACACCATCCTCGGCGCCTGTAATCCGGGCTACGCCTGGCAGGCGCTGCAGGCGGAAGCCAAAATAGGCACCATGCTGCCTTGCAACGTGATTTTGCAGCAACTGGACGACGGCAAGGTCGACGTCGCCGCGGTCGACCCGATAGCGTCGATGCAGGCGATCGAAAACCCCGCGCTGGGGGCGATCGCGACCGAGGTGCGGGAGAAACTGCAGGCAGTGATCGCAGCTCTGTGATATAAGGCTTTGCTGATATAGAGGTGTAAAGATGTCCCATCCCGAGGTAAAAGTGTATTCCAGTCGTTTTTGCGGTTATTGTGTGGCTGCGGAACGCCTGCTGACCAGCAAAGGTGTGAGCTACCAGCTGATCAAGGTCGATGAAGACCCGGCGATGTTCGATCACATGACCGAAATCACCGGGCGGCGCACCGTGCCGCAGATATTTATCGGCGAGCACCACGTTGGCGGGTTTGATGACCTGTCCGCAATCAACCAGAGCGGTGAGCTTGATCTACTGCTCAAGCCCGAATCCTGAATCCTGAATAGATAGAGCCGACCCCGTATGCAGTATTTGCCCGTGTTCATGAAAGTAGCCAGCCGTCCCTGTCTTGTGGTCGGCGGCGGCGCCGTGGCCGCGCGCAAGGTGGCGTTGCTGAACAAGGCCGGTGCAAAGGTCAGCGTGGTTTCACCCGCGTTGTGCGAAGAGCTTGAAAAATCTGCCCAGGCGGGCGCTTTCGAATACATCCAGCGCGGGTTTGAAGATGCTGATTTGCAGGGCAAAACCCTGGTGATCGCGGCGACCGATAACAGGGCGGTGAATCAGCGCGTGTCTGAACTCGCGCAGCAGCAGAATATCCCGGTGAACGTGGTCGATAACCAGCCTATGTGCAGCTTTATCGTGCCCTCGATTGTGGATCGCTCGCCGATACAGATCGCGATATCCACCGGTGGCGCTTCCCCGGTACTGGCGCGGCTGATTCGCACCCGGCTCGAAGGCATGATACCCGCCGCCTACGGCAAGCTCGGCGGCCTGGTCGAAGGCTTTCGCGACAAGGTCAAGGCGGCCTTTCCCACGGTGGAAAAACGCCGTGTGTTCTGGGAACACATTCTCGAAGGCACGGTTGCCGAGCTGGTGTTTTCCGGCCATGAGAAAGAAGCGCGCAGCATGCTGCAGCGGGCCATCGATGCGGCGGCAGAAATTCCCGATGTGCCCGGCGAAGTCTTCCTCGTCGGCGCCGGCCCGGGTGATCCCGATTTGCTCACGTTTCGCGCCCTGCGCCTGATGCAGCAGGCCGATGTGGTGGTCTACGACCGCCTGGTGTCACCGGCCATCATGGAACTGGTACGGCGCGATGCCGAGATTGTGTACGTCGGTAAAGAACGCGACAAGCACACCATGCGCCAGGAAAACATCAACCAGCTGCTGGTGCGGCTGGCGAAAGAAGGCAAACGCGTACTGCGCCTGAAGGGCGGTGACCCGTTCATTTTCGGTCGTGGCGGTGAAGAAATAGAAGAGCTTGCAGCTGAAGGCATTGCCTTCCAGATAGTGCCCGGTATTACCGCCGCCAGCGGGTGTTCGAGCTATGCCGGTATTCCGCTGACACATCGCGATTACGCGCAGTCATGTGTGTTTGTCACCGGCCACCTGAAAGACGGCTCGGTCGATCTCAACTGGAACGCGCTGGCGCATCCCAACCAGACCGTGGTGTTCTACATGGGGCTGTACGGCGCACCGACTCTGTGCAGGGAAATGGTCGCCCACGGTCTGCCGGCATCGACCCCGGTGGCGCTGGTCGAACAGGGCACCACGCCACAGCAACGCGTGTTCATCGCCACGCTGGACACCCTGCTCGATGTTATTGCCGCGCACGATATCAAACCACCGACGCTGATTATTGTCGGTGATGTGGTTAAGCTACACGACAAACTCAAGTGGGTAGAAGAGCACCACGATGATGCGGCCGAGGGTGTGTTTGCCTACGCCGATAAATAACCGCACCGGGGATGAACCAAACACAAAGTCACGCTGTCGAACCGGCCACTGAGCCGACGCTATTGATACTAAACAAAGCCAAGATCAATCACATCATGACAATGCATACAATTTTAGCCAGACACATCGCAAACATTATTCTGCTCACGCTCCTCGGAGCTGGCGCGCAGGCCGCTGCCGAAACCCTGTACGTGAGTGATGAGCTTACGGTGCCAATTCGCAGCGGCGCCACCACGCAGCACCGCATCCTCGGGTTTCTCAGCAGCGGCACCGCGCTCGATGTACAGGAAACCAGCGACGACGGTGAGTTTTATCGGGTCAATGCCGCCGGCAAAGAAGGCTGGGTCAAGGCCGAATTTTCGATGAAATCACCCAGCGCACGCTCGCAGTTGCCGCGGTTGAACCAGCGCATCGAATCGCTGAAGGCTGACATCAAGCAGGAAAAAGCCACCATTGCCGAACTCAATGCAAAGATCAGGCAGTTAGAAGCAGACTCTCGTTCGCTGGAGAAAAACCGCGATGGACTGTCTGATTCACTCGAAAAACTCAAGCAAGTCGCCGCGCGACCGGTCGCGATTGCACAGCAGCACAAGGAACTGGAGCAGCAGCTCAATAAAGTCACCAGCGAACTCACACTGATAGAGGAAGAAAATGAGCACCTCGGCGATCGCAATATCAAGGAATTGTTTCTGATCGGTGGCGGGGTGTCACTCGCCAGCCTGTTGTTCGGCCTGGTCATTCCCAACATCAAGTGGCGCCGCAAACGCGACAGCTGGGGCAGCGGTTTCTGATCGCAAATTAACTATCTGTAAAAACGCTCCATGTTCGGGGCGTTTTTGTTTATGAGGCCATGATGC
>JBATHJ010000602.1:0-1844 GCA_049666625.1 Gammaproteobacteria bacterium
GCACTACTGTAAATCCACCCAGGGTCCTGTTCCGGGGTTTTGGCGACAGCTCGCTCAACTTCGAGTTGCGCTGCTTTATAACGGATGTGGACAAGCGCCTGAGTACGCTAAGTGACATGAATTTTGCTATTGAAAAAGCGCTGCGCGATAACGCTATCGAAATTCCGTTCCCGCAACGTGACCTTCACTTACGCAGTGTCGACCCTTCGATCGCGTTTGTGGACAAAAAACACGAGTGACAAAAAAAGGCCGTGGTGATATCGCTATTGCGACCATCGCCACGGCCCGAGTTGTCAGATAGTCTGCAGTGATTACTGTATTCTGATTATTTCCGGCTCACTGTTTTTATAATCAGGCATGGTCGTCCCCGTAGACGCATTCACATAGGTCGGGTCAGCCACCACATAGCGTTTGCCCTGGTATGTAATGGCATCACCATTTACCCTGTCAGTAAAGTGCACGGCAGTTGCGACATGCCCGGGATAATCCAGGCCAACAACGTCCAGCCCCAGCAATTGTTTTACCAGCCATGCAAACAGGATCGAGCGGTCTTCACAATCCGAATACGGATAGTAGAGCGTCTCCTCGGGGAACAGGTAGTTCTCTTTACCAAACTGTGACTCGTCCGTTTTGTACTTTAATGAAGACTGCACAAACCTGAGCAAGAAATTGACCGCCTGTTGCTGATGCATGCCCTGCATCTGTGCAGATAACTGCTGCAACAGAGGCGATGCGGCAGTTGAACTGACGTTAGAACTGAAATAAATATCCAGGTCGAGCTGCGGATAGGTGTTGAGGAAATCCACCCGTTCTATATCGTAGGCAGCATCAATGTCATAGCGCTTGCCTTCAAACTCGAATGACAGCTTACGCCGTGCCGGATGGTCGGTAACCACCATGTCCCGGTTGAGCAGCATGTCGAGCTGTTTGTTCGTGCCCGGATATTCTCCATCATAGGTAAACACCCTGCCCAGTTTCTGCTCGCGACCGTCAAACCGTACAGCGTAATAACGCAAATTATCAAAGGTGAAATAGGGCGTGGAATACAGTTGCTGGTTAGATGGCACCAGTAAATACACTGTGCGGTCATCGTAGGCTATGCGCGCTTTATAGCCCGCCTTTGCGAGGATAAACCAGGTGAAGAGCGACTGCTGATTCTGCGCCCCGGGATAAACCTGGTTTGCGGTTTCATTGACCAGCAACACATACGCCCAGTCATTCAACTGCAAGGCAGTTCGTTGCGCTTCAAGTTGATCAATCAAGGTATCATAATCAGCCTTGCTCAGCGCTGACCAGAAACCACTGACTGCGTTCTTGTCAATGCGGTGCGCCAGCGAGGTTTTCAGCTTGTCATCATAATAGAGCGTTATCGGTGTACCATAAAAATTAAAATTGATACGGCGGCCTTTCAATGCAGTCGTCGGTTTCACCGGCGGTGGTGCCACTGGAACAGGTGCTGGTACGGGCACCGGCACGATTATTACGGGCGCGGCAACAGGTGCAGGCGGCGCAACCGGTTCTGCCACGGGTGTTTCTGGTTGTGGCACTGGCTCAGGTGTCGCCACCGGCATCACCACCGGCTTGGGTGCCGGGTCTCTTTCAAAACCTTTTAACAACTGCATTTCTGTCCAGTGCATTTTCAGGAACGCGGTAAACTCCTTGTCGCGCTTGTCTTTATATTCCTGGAATGACTGTGCCTGTTGCTGCTTCCATTGTAAAAATTCATCATTCGCGAGGGCCTGTGGTGTCAGCAGAGCGCCAGACAATAACAGCGCCAGACCTCTGCATGCCGCTGCCTGGCTAATAGCCTGATGTTTCCTGTCGGTGTTTTTCATAGCGCTCTT
>JBATHJ010000603.1:0-4698 GCA_049666625.1 Gammaproteobacteria bacterium
GCCCTCTACATATATCAGCACCAGGCCGGTCAAGTATCAACAATGCCTCAGCGCAGCAGCTCCGACCAGTTCAATGTTAAAGGCTCACGACTAATCACCCAGCACTTATGCGCAGGCCGTCGCCTGAAGTCTTCGCTGGTGGTGAGTGCTGTCAAATCGATCACCTGGTATTCAGCAAGCCCAGTGGTATCAAGCTTGAAACGTTTTGCATTGGTTGAAAATATCAACATACCGTCATCGTCGAGGACGCGCATGGTATGTTGAATCAGTTCAAGGTGATCGCGTGCCACGTCGAATGTCTGCTGCATTTTTTTAGAATTCGAAAACGTCGGCGGATCGAGAAACACCAGCTCGAAGCGACGGCCTGCTTTCCATGCATCCCACAGCCATTGCAGGCAGTCGGCACGTTCGAAACCGTGCTGGCTGCCACTGAAATCATTCAACGCCATGTTGTCCTGCGCCCATTCCAGGTAGGTGTTCGACATGTCTACCGTTGTAGTACTTGCCGCGCCACCAGAGGCTGCGTAGACACTCGCAGTACCGGTATAAGCGAACAGGTTGAGAAAGCGCCTGTTCGCGGCCAGTCTTGCTATCAGTAAACGCGTCAGCCGATGATCGAGGAACAGGCCGGTATCGAGATAGTCATGCAGGTTGATGACAAATCTGAGCCCCTGCTCTTCTACAATACGAGTGCGCCCGGTTTCATCCTGGCGAATGTACTGTTCGCTGCCGCTCTGTTTCCTGCGGGTTTTGGTGACGACCGCTTTGTGCGGGAGGCCCAGCACTTCGGCGATGATCTCGACAGCTTCATGCAGGCGCCGCTCCGTCTTGGCGTCATCGATTTCTGCAGGTGCCTCGTACTCCTGCACATGCACCTGCGAACCGTATATATCAATCGCCATGGCGTACTGCGGCTGATCGGCATCGTACAGTCGATAACAGCTGATATTATTTCTGCGCGCCCACCTGCCGAGATGTTTCAGGTTTTTACGCAAACGGTTTTCGAACATTTGCGCATTGTCGCTGCGCGGCTCGGCGGGCACCGTGGTTTCAACTGGCTGCGGTTGTTTGCCTGCACCGGTGATTGCACGTAGATGGTACTGATACAGCCCGCACTTTAAGGCGCCGTTATAAAGGGTATTTTTATGATGCGCGCGTAAACCGATGGTACGCGCCAGTTCTTCATCCGCGGTGAACACCGCCGCCTCCCAGCCTGAAAATTTCTGTTTGAATAACCGGCCGAGGCGGTAATACACCTGCTTGAGTTCGCGCACATCGCCCAGGCGTTTGCCATACGGTGGATTGCACAACACCAGGCCCTTGTTGTCGGGCAATTCCGGCAACGCTTCCAGTGAGTCCATGACGTGTAGCGCGATATGGTTTTCAAAACCTGCAGCGCTGACATTGGCCTGTGCAATCGACAGGGTTTTAGCAGATACATCGCAGCCGACCAATGCAGGCAATGACTCCAGCGGACGTTCGGCGGTTCGTGCCTGTTCGATAATTGAATCCCACAGTTCGGCCGAATGCTGTTTCCAGCCGAGAAAGCCGTAATACTCGCGCAACACGCCCGGCGCGCGATTGAGCGCCATGTAGGCAGCTTCAATCAGAAAACTCGCCGAGCCACACATCGGATCAAACAGGGCACCGTGTTCTGCACACACGCTCGGCCATTTGCAACGTAACAAAATGGCGGCCGCCAGGTTTTCCTTGAGTGGTGCGTCGCCGCCGTGCTGGCGGTAACCGCGCACGTGCAGCGGCTGTCCGGCGAGATCGAGATAGAGTGCAGCATTGTGCTGTTCAGGCGCAGTGTGTTTACCGATATAGACATTAATACGGATATCCGGTGTCTCCCGTTCGATATTCGGACGCTCGCCGGTCTGCTCGATGAACTGATCGACCACGGCATCCTTGACCCGCAAGGTGGCAAAGTGACTGTTATTGAGGGTTTCATGCGCAGTAAAACAGTCGATGGCAAAGTTGTTGTGCACCTCCATATGCTGTGACCAGTCTATCGCGCGCGCAGCCGCATAGAGTTCATCATAATCATGTGCGTCAAATGTAGACAGCCGTAGCAGCACACGACTTGCAAGGCGTGACCACAGGCAAAGCCTGTAAGCATTTTCAAGTTCAGCGGAAAACTCGATGCCGCCCACGGTTTGCACCCATTGCGTGATGCCGGCGGCCTCGCATTCCTGTGCAAGCAGATCTTCCACACCTCTTGGGCAGGTGACAAAATAATGATGGTGTGCAGTCATTGCGCTATGTGAATTATCGTTGCTGTCATTACAGGCAGATCAGTTCAGCTCAAGCTGGACCTGATGACTTCAAGGTCCTGTTCGGTATCGACACCGTGCGCAGGGACTACCAGTGCTTCGGCAACATGTATTTTCATACCGTGCCAGAGCAAACGTAATTGTTCCAGTTTCTCGATCGATTCGAGTTCACACGCCGGAAGCTCTGCATAATTTCGCAATAGCTCGGCGCGATACGCGTACATGCCGATATGTCGGTAGTATGTGACTGTGCCTGTGTGCTTCTGATCGCGCACAAACGGAATTGCCGCGCGGCTGAAATAAAGTGCGTAGCCATGCGCATCTGTCACGACTTTAACCGCGTTAGGATTGCTCACGTCTTCATCAGCCTCAAATGCAGACATCAGCGTGGCACATGCGGCCTCGGGATTTACGATCAGGTTATGGGCGACCTGTGAAATAATCTGCGGCGGTATCAATGGTTCATCACCCTGCACGTTGACCACCACGGTGTCATCAGGCCAGCTTAAAGCATTCACTACTTCGGCCAGTCGGTCGGTGCCCGAAACATGGTCTTCGCGCGTCATGCATACCAGGGCACCAAAGGCTTCCGCCGCCATGCCAATTTTTGGACTATCAGTTGCAATCACTATTTCGCTGGCACCGGCCTGCTGCGCACGTTCATACACGTGCTGAATCATCGGCTTGCCATGAATATCGAGCAGGGGTTTTCCCGGCAGGCGGGTCGAGGCAAACCTGGCGGGAATTACAATTTTAAAATCTTTATTCATAATTGTTTTTTCGGCAATAGTATGTTCAGGCGTTCAGTTTTTAAACGACTCTTTACCGGCCATCTCATGAGCGTCGATTAGCTGTGCATCAGATTCCAGCAATACCGGTATTCCCTCGCGAACCGGAAACGCCAGTCGATCATGGCTGCAAATCAGCAGCTTTTGTTTGTGGCGATATTCAAGCCGGCGATGACAGCGTGGACAGGCCAGCAGCTCGAGCATTTTCCTGTTCATGGCGCTGGCTTCGCCTGCTGATGAAAAACGCGCTGCACGCAATTTTGAAAGTCAGCAATCAAATGCGGCGATAGCTTTGCCCTGACCGGCACATACCAGAGATCAGGTAGCGCCATGTGATGACATTTGACCGCGTCTTTCTCGGTCATCAATACCGGCAGGCTTTCATCGAACTGCAGGTCTGCCTGTGTAAAGTCATGGTGATCGTCGAAGCCGTGGGCGATTATTTTGATACCAAGTGCTTCAAGCTGATCAAAAAAACGTTGTGGATTGCCAATACCGGCCACTGCATGAATGCGTTCGTTAGCCAGTGTTTCCAGGTCAACCCGCTGACGAGTCGCCAGGTTCATCGCTGCTGAAAATTCGAGATTGAAGTGATAGCGCGCTTTATCATCACCATGCGTTACCACAAAATCTACTGATTCAAGGCGTTTCACCGGTTCACGCAGGGGGCCAGCCGGCAGATAAAAACCATTGCCGTGTTTGCGTTGCGCATCGATCACCGCAATTTCGATATCCCGATCCAGACGATAGTGCTGCAGGCCGTCGTCAGACAGAATAATGTCGCAGTCAGCATGGCTTAACAGCAGTTGTGCCGCTGCGACCCGGTCCTTGCCAACGGCGACAGGACAAAACGTGCGGCGCGAAATTAATACCGGCTCATCGCCTACTTCAGCCGCCGTACTGTCTTCGTTGACCAGGGCTTCGCCGCTGAGCTGTGAAGCATACCCCCGGCTGATAACACCGGGCGTGTATCCCCATGCTTTCAGCAGATCACACAGTGCAATCAGCAAAGGGGTTTTTCCGGTGCCACCGACCGCGATGTTGCCGACCACGATAACCGGCACCGGTAGTTTGACCACCGTCAGCAGGCCGCTGGTGTAGCCCCACCTGCGCGCGATTGATAGCGCACGAAACAGCCACGACAATGGCAATAATAACCACGCAATGAAATTCTGGCTGTACCAGTAATGATCGAGCGTTTTCATTCTCGCCCGGCTAGCCGGGTGTGGCCTGTTCCGATTCGCCAAACTGCAGGCGATGCAGGCCGGCATAATGGCTGTCGAGCGCCAGCAACTCTGCATGAGTTCCGGCTTCGACGATGTGTCCCTGGTCCATGACGATAATTCGATCTGCATTTTCAATGGTCGAAAGCCGGTGCGCAATCACCAGCGTGGTGCGGTTTTGCATCAGGGTTTCCAGCGAGGCCTGGATAAATTTTTCTGATTCAGTATCGAGCGCAGATGTTGCTTCATCCAGAATCAGTACCGGCGCGTCTTTTAATAAAGCGCGCGCAATCGCAATGCGTTGACGCTGCCCACCTGAAAGCATTACACCGCGCTCACCGACCAGCGAATCAAATCCATTTTGCATGTCTTCGATAAATTCCAGCGCATGCGCCGAGCGCGCCGCCTGTA
>JBATHJ010000604.1:0-3049 GCA_049666625.1 Gammaproteobacteria bacterium
GTATGTGTTCAGGCTGCCATGGGCAGTGCGAGAGAATCCACGATCTGCTGGCGACGCGCCATCACCGTGTTGACCACGGCCCGGTAATCCGCCCCCACGGCACCGAACATGGCAGGGATATCGACGCCGAAGTTATGCAGGCTGTCATCGAGATAATTCAGCCGCCTGGGTATGGAATCCAGCCGCGCGTGGCGTTCGTTTTCCGGCAGGCGTGCCAGCTCGGCGCGCAGTGTATTAAGACCGAATGCAACGTGGTCGATTTCATCCAGCAGCGGGGTATGCAGTGACTCGCGTGTACCCGGGTCCGCCATCGGCACAATCTGTTCGACCGCTTCACTGCCCAGGGCTTCGACACAGATATACATATCAATCAGAAAATCGATCCAGTCCAGCTCACGAAAATGCGCCAGGAATATCGCCTGCTGTGTTTCGCCGAATACAGGCGCCGAATCGCTACCAAATCGCTGGATCCATTCCTGCTGGATACGCACATGGCGGCATTCGTCGCCGACCTGCTTCGCCAGCATCAAGCGGGTTTCATCATCAGGCACATGCGCCATACGCTCGGCCACAGCGTTCATGATCAGGTAATCAATCTGGGTGTACATCACCAGCAGCCGCCCCATGGCGACGCGGTAGTCCTGCTGATTAATTTTATTTATTGCGTCCATTTTCCCCCTCCTCAATTTATGGTGTCTGGTAAACCTCAATCTATCGGATGCAGAACGACTAATATCTGCTCCTTGATGATGCATGTCAAATTCGAATCGTGTGGTATTAAGGCGTGTTTAAGCACCCGGGCATACACTTGCTGCAGATTAACCAGAGGCCGCAGGCATGAATAAAATAAACCACCCCGGAACCGTTAAGGTGTGGGATATTGCAGTCAGGATTTTTCACTGGTCGCTGGTTCTGGCGTACGCCATCGCATGGTTCACAGAAGACTTCGAAGAGCCACACGAAATCGCCGGATACGTGGTGCTTGGCCTGATCAGCTTTCGCCTGGTGTGGGGTTTTACAGGTACAAAACATGCGCGCTTTGCAGATTTTGTTTATGCACCCAGCAGCATCGTACTCTATCTTAAAAGCCTGCTGACAACGCACCCGAAACAGTATCTTGGTCACAACCCGGCCGGCGGTGCGATGATTATCCTGCTATTGCTATCGCTGTTTGGTGTGAGCGTGAGTGGTGTACTACTCGAAGAAGTTGAAGAAGGCCCGCAGGCACAGATCGAAACTACGCAGGTGTTCGCATCACTCAACCCGATTTCCAAGGCCTTGGCAGATGATGACCACGATGGTGACAAAGGCGAGGAGAACCCTGAAGAAGAATTCTGGGAGGAAATCCACGAATTTTTCGCCAATTTTTCATTGTTCCTGGTGATCGTGCATATTGCAGGCGTACTGGTTGCCAGCAAACTGCACAAGGAAAACATGGCCAAAGCGATGGTGACCGGTCGCAAACGGATGCCTTCGGGGAATGATGCGGATTAAATTATTCGCATTGTCCAACTAAAAAAACGGCGCCAGTAGCGCCGTTTTTTTATGCGTAAATCCCGTGTTCGCGAGTCGCGAGGAATTTAATTTTCGGCCACTTCTCGATAGTCATTTCAAGATTCACCCGCGATGATGCAATGTACACCAGGTCACCCGCGTGATCGAGCGCAAGATTTGTATTGTGACGATCGCGAAATTTTTCCAGCTCTTTGGCGTCATCACATTCCACCCAGCGCGCGGTAGTGACATTCACATTTTCGAAACTGCAATCCACGCCGTATTCATTCTGCAGGCGATAGCGCACGACCTCAAACTGCAACACACCGACCGCACCAAGGATGAGGTCATTATTATTCAGCGGGCGATACAACTGGGTGGCGCCCTCTTCGCATAATTGAATCAGGCCTTTTTGCAGGGCCTTCATTTTTAGCGGGTCACGCAATTGCGCACGACGGAACAGTTCCGGCGCGAAATTGGGTATGCCGGTGAATGACAGCTCTTCACCCTGGGTGAAGGTATCGCCAATGCGCATGGTGCCGTGATTGTGCAAACCGATGATGTCACCGGTGAACGCTTCTTCCACATTTTCACGCTCGGAGGCCATAAAGGTGAGCGCGTCAGCGAGCTTGATGTCCTTGCCCAGGCGTACATGCCGGACTTTCATGCCGCGGGTATACGTGCCGGAACAAATGCGCACGAAGGCGATGCGGTCACGGTGGCCCGGATCCATATTGGCCTGGATTTTGAACACAAAACCGGTGAATTTTTCTTCTTCCGGCTCCACCACCCGGGTTTGCGTGGGACGTGGTTTCGGCGGCGGTGCCATGTCGTCGAGCGCATCCAGCAGTTCTTTTACACCGAAGTTATTAATACCTGAACCAAAGAACACCGGGGTGAGCTCGCCGCGCAAATACGCGCCATGATCGAAGGCATGGCTGGCACCCTTCACCAGTTCGATTTCATCACGCAGTTCCTGCGCCATGTCGCCGAGCAAGTCATCGAGTTTGGGATTATCCAGTCCCTGGATGACGTCGCCGGTTTTGATTTTGCCACCGTGGGTCGGACTGTATAGATGCACACTTTCTTCGGCGAGGTTGAACACACCCTTGAAGCGCTTGCCCATGCCTATCGGCCAGGTAATCGGTGCGCACTTGATTTGCAGGATGTTTTCAATGTCATCGAGCAGGTCAATCGCATCGCGCGCTTCACGGTCCATTTTATTGATGAAGGTAATAATCGGCGTGTCGCGTAAACGGCAGACTTCCATCAGCTTGATGGTGCGTTCTTCCACGCCCTTGGCCGCATCGATCACCATCAGCGCGGAATCCACCGCGGTGAGTACACGGTAGGTGTCTTCCGAAAAGTCGGCGTGGCCGGGAGTGTCGAGCAGGTTGAAAATGCACTCGTTGTGCGGGAACTGCATGACTGATGAGCTCACCGAGATACCGCGCTGCTTTTCCAGCTCCATCCAGTCGGAGGTGGCATGGCGTGCGGCCTTGCGGCCCTTGACCGTACCGGCGAGCTGGATCGCACCGCCGAATAACAGCAGTTT
>JBATHJ010000605.1:0-2132 GCA_049666625.1 Gammaproteobacteria bacterium
CGTATGATTTTGCCCCGACCGAAATGTACATTCCATTGTCGCACATGGTTACCGGGACAGACGATGCGCTGCAATGCCGTGACTGCCACGGCTCGCGTGGCCGTTTCGACTGGCGAGCGCTGGGTTATCAGACTGATCCGCTCGGTCGTGTCTCCGCCGAGCACGATCCGGTCTATCTGAATGATGCCAATGGTGAGCCGGTGATCGAATCGGGGCAACCACTGTCGGTGGCCGCAAGCTGTGGCCTGTGTCATGAACTCGATGATAAAGACTTTATCGACATGCATGCTTATCACAGCAGTGTGCACGATGAACAACTGCCGGCGCAGCGCAGTTCACTGATGATCGACGGACCGCGACTCCCGCTTGATGACAGCAGCCAGATGAACTGCTTCCTGTGCCATCTGCAGCAACCCGACCTTGCCGCGCGCAAGCTTGCGATTGATGTTGGCGACAAGCAATGGTCGGTGAGTGCAACCCTGCAGAAGTCCGGTCTGCTGACCAGAAGCGTCGATGGTTACCGCTGGAATGATGCACTGATCGCCAGTGACGGTGAGGCTGTACTGAAATTACAGGCGGTTACCGAAACACACTGCGGTGCCTGTCACGGCATGGTGGATGATGCTGCTGAACCACTACTGGTACCGCTGGGCACGGGCGAGGCCTGGAACACGGAAACCACCGGCCAGGTGTTTTCTCCACAGCCAGTCAGGCTGTCGGGCATGAACCACGCCAACAAGGATGCACTCGACTTTGCATGGGACGTGCACGCCGAGCGCCTGGTATCCTGTGGCGACTGCCATTATTCGAGCAAGCGACCAGCGCGCCTTGCAGGTGAAGCAACGCCAGCGAATGTGGTTCCGTCCGAGGGCGTTAAACGCCGTTGCGAGAGTTGCCATAGCCTTGAAAATACCCATAGCTGGCTGCCGCAAACCCAACGCCATTTCAACGCGGTCGCCTGCGAATCATGCCATGTGCCCAGGCTTGAAATGGGTGCCCGGCAAAGTATCGATAACACTGTCATGCAACTGGACGGATCAGGTTTGATCCGCTATCGCGGCATCGACGACACTCGACTTGAAGATTTGAGCCAGGCTTTCATTGCCGGTTATGAGCCCCTGCTGAGTGTCGGCAAGACCGCGCTCGGCAAGTACCAGGTGCAGCCCTATAACCTGGTAACAGAATGGTGCTGGGTGGACGGGGGAGGTTGCGAACCGGTGAGCGCGGCGCAGTTGCGTGCGGCCTGGCTTGATGGCGATGCTTACCCGGCAGATGTGATGCAGGCATTCGATGCCAATGGCGATGCACAACTGGACAGGCAGGAACTGCGGCTGGATAACAACACAAAATTAAATCTCATCACACAACGTTTGCGCGATACGGGTGTACAGGATCCGCAGGTGCGCGGTACGGTACGCGCATATCATATACATCACAATATTCGCCACGGTTCAAAGGTCAATCGCGATTGCACGGTTTGTCATCCGGATTCGAAAAAGGCATTACCGGGCTTCGAGCTGGCGCCCACTATACCCGGTGGTGTGCAACCGCTATTGTCGCAGGATAGCGAAGATATTATTTTCGACGGCAGCCTGGAATCGACCGCGGCGGGCAGTCTGCTTTTCGTACCGGCGCGCGGTGTTGCACAATCCTGGCAGGATCTCGATAAGATCCAGCGGAGAGAACCATGAACAAGCTTTCGGAAAATGTTAAATACTGGAATCCCTACGTGGGAGGCGTGCTGCTCGGCGTGCTGCTGTTCCTGTCGTTTTACCTTGCCGGTCACGGGCTCGGTGCCTCGGGGGGTATCAATCGCATCGCCGTCGCGGTTGAAGACATGGTGGTTCCTGAACACGTTGATCAATCACCTTACCTGGCGCCACTGGCCGGGGGAGACATCGACCCACTGAACAACTGGATCGTGCTGGAAGTCGCCGGGGTGATGCTGGGCGGGTTTGTTTCCGGCCTGCTGCGCGGTCGTGTCCGCTTGCAGACATATCGCGGGCCACAGATCACACCGCGCACGCGCTGGCTATTTGCTTTTGCCGGTGGTGTGCTGATGGGGTATGGCGCGCGCCTGGCGCGCGGCTGCACTTCGGGCCAGGCACTGAGCGGTGGCGCAGTTTTATCGG
>JBATHJ010000606.1:0-1553 GCA_049666625.1 Gammaproteobacteria bacterium
CGACTGCAGGGTTTTCTGGTCAGGATGCATGCGAATGGATTCTGCCAGGTAACGGTAGCTATCGGCATCATCGGCGATCAGTTTGCCCATCATCGGCAACACATTGAATGAATAAAAATCATACGCCTTATTCAATCCCGGCATTACCGGTTTGGAAAATTCCAGAATCAGCAGGCGTCCGCCCGGCTTTAACACGCGGTACATCGAGGCCAGCGCTTTTTGCTGATCAGTGACATTGCGCAAACCGAAAGCAATGGTTATGCAATCAAAGCTGTTGTCTTCAAACGGAAGTTCTTCTGCATTCGCTTCGACAAACTTGATATTGCTGCCGTAGCCCTTGTCGAGTAAGCGGCGACGCCCCTGTTCCAGCATTTCGGGATTAATATCTGAGATTACCACCTCACCGCTGTCACCCACCTGTTGTGACAAATACATGGTCAGGTCACCGGTGCCGCCAGCAACATCCAGTGCGCGCTGCCCGGTTTTCAAACCGGTATGGCTCATGGCAATTTTTTTCCAGATGCGGTGAATGCCAAACGACATGACATCGTTCATCACATCATATTTACTTGCGACCGACGAAAACACTTCGGCCACCAGCCCGGCTTTTTTGTCACTGTCGACCTGCTTGTATCCAAAGTGTGTTTTGTTTGTCATGGCCTTATTAGTCCGCAAAGAACGCGATTAACGCGATTGTATTATATGTATCTTCCACTGTCGCAAGCGTCATATGACTTCTCGTTTGCACATCATCGTAATAACTCGTAAAACATCAACTCTCTTTTTCGCGTCCTTTGCGTTTTTCGCGGACTAATCCGCTTTCTTTCTTTCACGGCCAGCGGCTTTCAATCGTGTCAGGTAATCTTTCCAGCGCGCATCGTATTCTGTTCCGAGGGTATATAGATAATCCCAGGTAAACAAACCGGTATCGTGCTTGTCGTCAAAGCACAGCTTGATGGCATAATTGCCCTGCGGTTCTATTGAATCGATATTGACGTCTTCCTTGCCCACCTGCAGCACTTCCTGGCCCGGGCCATGACCGGTGACCTCGGCAGACGGCGAATACACGCGTAAATACTCGCACGGTAGTTTGAAGCTTTTGCCGTCGCTGTATTCGATTTCCAGCACGCGACTTTTCTGGTGCAAACTGATGTTGGTTGGTTTTGGCATATTGTTCTCTATTCTGATTAAAACATTTTTGCCACAGAGGGCACAGAGTTAATAATATATGATCCGCAGATGAACGCTGATAAACGCGGATTAATTCGAAAACAACAATATTCTTGTGTGCCGCAGGCACACAAAAGACATCCGTGTTCATCAGCGTTCATCTGTGGATAAATAATCTTTTATTTTTTCCAAACACATTACAAAATGTAACGGCTCAGGTCTTCGTCCTTGACCAGTTCGCCGAGACTGTCCTGCACGAATGCAGCGTCAATTTTTACCAGCTTGCCTGCCCGGTCAGGCGCATCGAATGATATTTCTTCGAGCAGGCGTTCCATCACTGTATGTAAGCGGCGTGCGCCGATATTTTCTGATCTTTCGTTGAC
>JBATHJ010000607.1:0-2975 GCA_049666625.1 Gammaproteobacteria bacterium
GATCTAATCGCACACCTGCGTGACATCGGGTTTATCGCTGCCGCCATCGACCCTGCCAGCACCGAGACAGCGTATTTTGCCGGCGAATGTTTTCTGGAACTGGTTGCGTTCATGGGCTGCGCGCCCAGTATACGTTTCGCGCCTGATGACAATTCTGAACACTTCACACACATTCGCCTGCAGCAGTATGACAATGTAACTGCGCTGACAGGCGAGCACACCCGCGCACCCAGCTGTCCGCACTGCAAAAAAGCATTCACAACATGGAACACAAAACCTGATTCGCTCACAACGAAATCACTCTGGACCTGCGAGCACTGCCAGCAAAGCGCTGCACCCTGGGACTATCAATGGCGCAGAAGCGCAGGCTTCGCGCGGGTGTTTATCGAAGTCACCGATATTTATCCGAAAGAAGCCTTGCCGCAGCAGGCATTGCTGGAACAGCTTGAACATACGACTGGAATTCGGTGGGACTATTTTTATCTGTTTTGATTTGCCACAGAGGTCACAGAGGTCACAGAGGTCACAGAGTTAACAAGATAAAAACTGTCCGCACTAAACTGCCTGGAGCATTTTGAACGCACGCTAGTGCGGCCCAAAGGGCGAAGCGCATGGATGCGCGTAGTAAATGAACGCAAATAACGCGAATGTAAAACCTGCTTTGTCATTCTGATGAGCGTTGTATGCGAAGAAGAATCTAATACCACCGAGGTATAAGATCCTTCGCAAAAACGGCTCAGGATGACAACTGAACTGCTTTGTCATTCTGATGAGCGTTGTATGCGAAGAAGAATCTAATACCACTGAGGTATAAGATCCTTCGCAAAAACGGCTCAGGATGACAAGCCTCACGATTTTTGTTTTATTTGCGTGCTTTGCGTTTTTCGCGGACTATCGCTTTCAAGTTTTTTGTTTTTGAGACCTGGGCAACCAAAAAATCTCATAGCGGCACGCAATATTATTCTGTTATAGTAGATCATCAGCTTATCGATCCAGTCACAATCTACATGGAGGTAACCATGAATCACCCATTTACGTTTCACAGTGCGCTCATAGCGCTGTTGGCGGCAACGGCTTCTAGCGTACACGCCGATGGAAACTATCAGTATGAGTTTCTCGCCGAGCGGTCAAATACCGATGACGACACAAGTGAGTTAGATTCAACAGCAATAGCTGCCCGCATATACTTCGATGAAGTCCGAGTTGGCAACCATCCTTACGAAGAAGCCGGCTTTCTGTCGAAAACAAGCAACCTTATTGTTGGCTATGGGAATTCTGAGTTCACATTTCCAACCCGAAATGTTGATGTTGACTCCCTGGCAGTCATTGGAGAATACATATCTCCCGAGTCTTCGATGATATTGCAGGCAGCCTATTCCAATAATAAGTACGATTATAGCAACGGCATCACCGGCACCGCTGACGGTGATGGTGTTGGTATTGCCATCGGCGCTTATCTCGATTCATCCTCAACGATACTGTTTAGCATTACATCCATTAAGACAGACGTGATGTTTACATCACCCTTACAGTCATACGACATTGAACAAAGAAGCATCGACGTTGCGTATAAAACTGTTCAAGAATACAACAACAATACGGCAACGAATGTTGAGTTTTCCGTAGCATCCTCTCAGGTCGAAATATCTGGATCAAAAGGAACCAATACGATTATTGATTTCGCGGGTGATTATTACTTCAACCGCGCCACCAGCGTCGGCGGCGTATTTGGACTCAACAGCGGCGATGACAGAGCTGATGAAGGCAAGACATTCGGCCTGCGGGCCACGCATTACCTGACGCCGTATTTCTCGCTATACGCTGAAATCGACAAGTTCAAAGCAGACGATAAACAGGCGGGTGAAGACGCAGATACTACTTTGATAGGCGCGACCGCCAGGTTCTGAATGATCACCAAGCCGTGAGTGCACTCGTGAGGGCAATCGCGCGGGCAATCAGCGGCGAATCGCTGTAAAATCCCTGCCTTTGATATTTCGCAAGCATTTCACATGAATGTATTAATTATCGGCAGCGGCGGCCGTGAGCACGCCCTTGCCTGGAAAGCCGCGCAGTCGGCGCTGGCCGACACGGTCTTCGTGGCGCCGGGCAATGCCGGCACTGCGCGTGAGCCCGGTGTTGAGAACGTTAACATCGATGCCGGGGATATCCCTGCACTGATCGAATTCGCTCAAGCGAATGCCGTCGGCCTTACCATCGTCGGCCCAGAAGCCCCGCTGGTTGCAGGCATCGTCGATGAATTTTGCGCTGCCGGGCTGAAAATCTTCGGCCCCAGCAAGGGCGCTGCGCAGCTCGAAGGCTCCAAAGCCTTCACCAAGGATTTTCTCGCACGCCACAATATCCCGACTGCCGCTTATGGCAATTTCACCGATGAAGCCGAGGCGATTGCGTATGTCAAACAGGTCGGCGCACCCATCGTGATCAAGGCCGACGGCCTCGCTGCCGGCAAGGGCGTGATCCTCGCCCAGAGCGAAGCCGAGGCCATCGCCGCGATCCAGGATATGCTATCGGGCAACAAGTTTGGTGATGCTGGCGCGCGCGTGGTGGTGGAAGAATTCCTCCTCGGCGAAGAAGCCAGTTTTATCTGCATGGTCGATGGCAGGCACGCCTTGCCGATGGCGACCTCGCAGGACCACAAGGCGCGCGATGATGGTGATAAGGGGCCAAACACCGGCGGCATGGGTGCCTACTCGCCCGCCCCCGTGGTCACACCGGAAATGCATGAGCGCATCATGGCGCAGGTGATCGAACCCACGGTCAAAGGCATGGCGGCTGAAGGCAATCCTTTTACCGGCTTTCTATACGCCGGGGTAATGATCAACAGCGAAGGCATTCCAAAAGTGCTGGAATACAACGTGCGCTTCGGCGATCCCGAAACCCAGCCCATCATGTTGCGCATGAAATCCGACCTGGTACAACATTGCCTGGATGCGATCGAAGGCAAACTCGATCAGACC
>JBATHJ010000608.1:0-5080 GCA_049666625.1 Gammaproteobacteria bacterium
GGTGCCGCTGAAGCAGCGTTCGATCACGTGCTCACCAATACCCACGGCTTCGAAAATTTGCGCACCCTTGTAGGATTGCAGCGTGGAAATACCAATCTTCGCCATCACCTTGAGCATGCCTTTGGCCACCGCCTTGCGGTAGTCATACACAATGGTGTCATCATTGGCATAATCAGTTTCACTTAGCAGGCCATCACGCTTGGCCTGGAACAGCGCCTCGAATGCGAGGTAAGGATTAATCGCATCCGCGCCGTAACCGATCAACAGGCAATGGTGGTGCACTTCGCGTGCCTCGCCGGTTTCGACCACGATGCCGATCCGGGTGCGCAGCTGGTTCGCTACCAGGTAATGATGCACCGCGCCGGTCGCCAGCAGCGCACTGACCGGCACCCGGTCATGGCCCATATTCCGATCGGAAAGCACGACCAGGCTGTAGCCATCTTCGATGGCCTGGTGCGTGGTGGCGCAGATATGATCCAGGCATTGTTCCAGCCCGGCGGCGCCTTCGGCTTTCGGGTAGGTCATATCAATCGTCATTGCGCGCCAGCCATGATGATTCATGTGCTTGATCGCGGCCAGTTCTTCGTTATCCAGGATCGGGTGCGGCACACGCAGGCGGTGCGCATGCTGCTCGGTGGATTCGAGCAGGTTGCCTTCGGGCCCGATGTAGCACTCCAGTGACATCACCACTTCTTCGCGGATCGAATCAATCGCCGGGTTGGTGACCTGGGCAAACAGCTGCTTGAAATAATCGTAAATCATCCGCGGCCGATCGGACAGGCAGGCCAGCGCCGAATCATTGCCCATGGAACCGACCGGGTCGCGCAGCTCCTGCACCATCGGCAGCAACATGAACTGCATGGTCTCGGTGGTGTAGCCAAAGGCCTGCATGCGCGACAGCAGGGTGTCGGGATCAAAACCGTGCGGCTCCTTGCTGGACGACAGGTCGGAGAGCTTGATTTCCTGAGCATCCAGCCACTGGCGATACGGGCGCCGCGCAGCATAGTCATTTTTAAGATCATCGTCAGCGATCAGCTGGCCTTTTTCAAAATCGACCAGGAACATTTTGCCCGGCTGCAGACGGCCCTTGAATTTGACATTGCCGGGATCGATCTCGAGCACACCGACTTCCGATGCCATGATCACGCGGTCATCGTGGGTCAGGTAATAACGGCTCGGGCGCAGGCCGTTGCGGTCGAGTGTGGCGCCGATGCATTTGCCATCGGTGAAGGCAATCGAAGCCGGGCCGTCCCAGGGTTCCATCAAGGCAGAATGAAAACGATAAAATGCACGCTTGGCCGGATCCATGCGGGTATCAGACTGCCAGGCTTCGGGCACCATCATCATCACCGCTTCCGGCAGGCTGCGGCCGGACATGAGCAAAAATTCGAGCACGTTGTCGAAAGTACCCGAATCCGAGCAATCGCGTTCAGCAATCGGGAACAGCTTGCTGATGTCGTCGCCAAATTTATCGCTTTGAACCACGCCCTGGCGCGCCGCCATCCAGTTTTTGTTGCCCAGCAGGGTATTGATTTCACCGTTGTGGCTCATAAACCGGTTGGGCTGGGCGCGGTCCCACGACGGGAAGGTATTGGTGGAAAAACGCGAATGCACCATGGCGAGGTGGGATTCATAATCTTCGTCCGCCAGGTCAGGGTAAAACGCCATCACCTGCAGCGCGGTGAGCATGCCCTTGTAAATAATCACCTTGGTCGACAATGAGCAGATAAAAAACAGCTTGCGCTGGCTGAGTGATTTATCGGTACGCAGCGCATGGGTGCTGCGTTTGCGAATCATGTAGAGCTGACGTTCGAAATCATCACCCTGGATATCATCCGCCGCGGCGATGAACAGCTGCGCCATATAGGGCTGGGAAAACCGCGCAGTTGGGCCGACATCGGCTTCGTCTGTCTCGACTGGCAGCTCGCGCCAGCCGATCAGGGTCTGGCCGTGTTCGGCAACGAGTTTTTCAACGGTCTGCATGCATTGCGCACGCTCGGCTTCATCCGTGGGCAGGAAAACATTGCCGGCAGCATAAAAGCCGGGGCCGGGAATCACCGCACCCAGGTCACGACGCGCCACCTTGGCCATGAACTTATGCGGCAGCGCGGTGAGAATACCGGCACCATCGCCCGTGGTCGGCTCACAGCCGCAGCCACCGCGGTGCACCATGCGCTGCAGGATATGGTTGGCATCGAGCACGATTTGATGACTGGCCTCACCCTTGATATGCGCGACAAAACCCACGCCGCAGCTGTCTTTTTCCAGCGACGGGTCATACAGCCCCTGCTTTTCAGGCAGGCCATAGCGATTCAGGTGTTTCGGTGTCGTGCTCATATTCAGCTCAAACTCGTGCGGTCAGTCCGCATAACAGACTGATTTAAGGTTTGTTTTACAGGGTACTGGCGGTTGCAGCCGGCTTCGCTGCTGCTGCATTACACCTTGCGCGCTGGCCAGCAAAAATCTCAGGCAAGGCCGGCTATTTTAGCGAATGCAGGGTATAAAGAAAAGAATACAAGTGGTCAGGATATATTTGGCATCTGCTGCATTCTTCCAGCGCATCAAGCTGGGCAGCAGGCGCAGCGCTTAATCTGCGCCCGCCTCCAGCCAGTTCGTAAAAACCTGTTTCCCCAGCGCCGCGGTCGAAGCCGCATGTTGCCGGGCCTGCTGTCTCAAACCGGGCACTGACAGGCCCGGGGTTTGTGCTATCTCTGCCGTGTGTCCGACATACCAGTGTTCGAGACCCTGCTCGGTGGCTTCGATATGAAACTGCAGCGCGAGTGCATGCTTGCCGTAGCTAAAAGCCTGGTGGGCATAGCGTTCAGTGGAGGCCAGCAGGACGGCGCCTGCTGGCAGATCAAATGTTTCGCCATGCCAGTGCAGCACGGGCGCATTACTGGCCTGCAAAACCCGCAGCGGCGACTGCTCGCCGGCAGCGCTGAACGTCAGTGGCGACCAGCCGATTTCTTTTTCCGCTCCCGGGTACACCCGCGCGCCCAGCGCGCGTGCCATCAGTTGCGCGCCCAGGCAGATCCCCAGCGTGGGCCTGTCCAGCGCGAGTCGCTGGCGCAGCAAGTTCAGCACCTGTTCGAGAAACGGGTAGTCATCGGTATCATTCGCGCTGATGGGCCCGCCCAGCACCACCAGCGGGTCATCACTATCGGGCGCGATTGCACCCAGGTCGTCATGCGTTGCATCAACATACTCCAGCGCGATGCCACGTTGGTGCAACACATCCGCAAAACAGCCCATGTCCTCGAATCCCAGGTGCCTGATAGCGAGAACACGTTTCATTGCTGAAGATACTCAATGCAAATAAACTGAAAAATAGGCACGACTGGTCTACTGTTAAATAATTAACACAAATCTACTACATACGTCGTAACAGAGAATATACAAATGCTAAAAATAACCCCAAAACTGGTTAACCTGGTGGCCAGCGGTGCATTGCTGTCACCTATTATGCAGACCGCCAATGCCGAGCCCACCATTTTCGGCACAGCCAAACTTTCCGTTGCCGCTGTCGATGACGATCTTGGCAGCGCATTCTCTGTCAGCAGCCATTCATCACGGGTCGGCATCAAGGGCAGCAGTACAACCACAGACGGACTGGAGATTATCTACCGCTTTGCCTGGCAAATCGACATGACGGATGAAGCTAACTCATCGAATGACCATATCAAGTCGCGCGAACAATACGTGGGCCTGAAAGATAACTGGGGCGAAGTGCGCGTCGGCCGACATGATACGCCTTACAAAACCGCGGGCAAGAAACACGTCGAGTTCTTCAGCGACAGCTGGGCGGACTACAACAACATCATCACCAAGCCGATGGATATCCGTGCCAATGACTCGGTGTCGTATTACAAATCCCTGGATAACATCGATTTTAGCGTGATGTACGCCGCGGGTGATGACACCCCGGCGGGCGATAACATTAACGATATCGCCAGCGCCAAGGTCGAAATTCAGTCCGGTAAAATGCATTTTGCCGCCGCCTTCCAGGAGGCTGACAATATTGCTACCGGCATCAAGCTGGTCGCCGGCTACAGCAGTGACGGCACCCAGTTCGGCCTTATCGTTGAGAACGTCGACCCGGACCCGACTGGCCCTTCGAGTACCAACCTGCTCGCGAGTTTTAAACAGAAACTCGATGATTCCAATACTTTGAAACTGGCCATCGGCCAGGCTGATGCACCTGCTGTAGACGACCCGCTGATGCTTGCAGCGGGTATTGATCACAGGCTCAACAAGGACACCAAGGTCTACGCTCTGCTGGTGGTCGGCCGCGATAACGGCCTGCTGGCTGACGGTAAACTGGTGGGCGACTCAGCCGTCGCCGCGCTGGGAATAGAAGCCAGCTTCTGATCGCACGCAAAACAGCGCCTTATACGGCGCTGTTTTGTGCCTGCAGCTCGGGTAGAATAGCCGCTTTGCCGAAGCGGAACCCCATGGACTGCCTGCACACCAGCCATATCAAAAGCCTGCCATTACTGCACAAGGGCAAGGTGCGCGATATTTATGATATCGATGACCAGCACATGCTCATTATCACCACTGATCGTATCTCGGCATTCGATGTCATCATGCCTACACCGATTCCGGGCAAAGGCAGAATTCTCAATGACGTTACGCGGTTCTGGCTGCAGCGTCTCGAACATATTATTCCTAACCACCTGAGTGACCTGGGTCTCGAACAGGTACTGCCGGATGCCGCCGAACGGGCGCAGGTGAAAGACCACGCGATGATCGTCAACAAGCTGAAACCGCTGCCGATCGAAGCCATCGTGCGCGGTTACCTGATTGGCAGCGGCTGGAAAGACTACCAGGCCACCGGCAAGGTCTGCGGCATCGACCTGCCTGCAGGACTGCAACTTGCTGACCGCCTGCCCGAGCCCATATTCACCCCGTCGACCAAGGCGGCACTCGGCGCGCACGACCAGAACATCGACTATACTCAAACCCAGGCGCTGCTCGGTGAAGCACTGGCACAACAGGTGCGCGACACCAGCCTGCGCCTCTACAGGGAAGCCGCGGACTATGCACTCCAGCGCGGCATTATCATCGCCGATACCAAGTT
>JBATHJ010000609.1:0-2128 GCA_049666625.1 Gammaproteobacteria bacterium
TGTCCTCGGTGCTGAAACTCAGCAGGAAGATGGTATTGATGCTGTCCATGAAAATAATGATTTACCGCAAAGACGCAAAGGTCGCAAAGGTAAGGACGAAACTATTGTATGGGCACGATAAACTATCGTGAAATATTAGACAACACTAATTCTTATGATAAGTCAGGAATCATTGGGGAAAATAAATGTAGACGTTTATTGCATATAAAAAGTATATGAGCGTACAAAACCTGGTTTTTTATATGCGATGTAAAGGGCCGCTTGGCACTGTCAACAATTCATTTATTTAATAAACAGCAGTCGCCTTCCCTGGCAACAATATAAGCGCTATTCGACTTTATTATTCGCCAGACACGCGCCTGATCTCGATTTTTGCAGTCGGGTTACGCCAGTCGTAAGTATCGGCCGCTAGATCCCCTATACCGGCAATACCACCGCTGACGTGCACGTAGCCTTCACCACCCGCACCCGGTGAACCGCCTTCCCCGCCACAGACCGGCCCCGGTATGTGCATGCAGTTTTCGTCATTGGGTTCACTGCCAGCGTCATACGCAGGTGTGAAATACACCACTGATCTGCCGTGTTTGGGCGCGGCCATGTTGTTGAGCGCGATGAAGCTGTCGTTCGTCGGTATCAGCATCGAAGCCAGGCTGATTCTTTTCGCGCCATGCCGTGCTGATACCGTCACCGTTGCTGACATGCCCGGCATGATCAGGCCTTCAGATGCATTGGTATCAACCACGCGGCGATTATTGTCCAGCACCGTATTCAACGGCCCGGTATCACCGCCTTCAGCAAGCGCAGACAGTTCAGCACTGGCAGCAGTGCCGAGCTCAAACAGTTTCACACCACCACGGTGACTCGCGACCAGCACCGGGGTGAAAGCCTGGCCACGGGTGAGGTTGGTGATCGTCACTTCGTAGTTTGCACTGCCGCCATCGGCAGCGACCGTTGTAGACATGAGCAGGCCGGCGGTAAGTGCCGCCAGTTTTGTTTTTTGTAATAGTGTTCGCATGGTAACTCTCCAGGGTGATTAATAATTAAACCGGGCGATAAGGTTTCGCCGGTGATCACTACTCTGAAGGGCTGAAGTCACATGAAGGTCACGCAAATCTCACGAATCAGTAACGATTGTTACATTTGTTATCAAGGGGTTTGCACGGGCAACGCGAAATCAAACCGCGTGCCCTGGTGAAGAACGCTGTCAACCGCCAGCCTGCTGCCGTGCAGCTCGAGTATGCGTTGCGCAATGGCAAGACCGAGGCCGGCACCGGGCAGTTCTTCATCATTCCCCGGTTTTTTGTAGAAACGCTGGAAAATATGCGCGAGATCTTCTTCGGCGATACCGTCACCGTTATCAGCCACGATCACGCTGACATGGTTCGAATCAGCATTGAGTTCCAGTTTCACAGTGCCACCGCCAGGTGTATGCTTGAGCGCGTTATCGACCAGGTTGTCGAGTACGCGTTCGATGAGCCCGATATCGGCTTCGACATAAGGCACGTCCGTGTCGATATTCACTTCAAGATTCAATCCCAGTTGTTGCGCGCGCAAATCGAATTTATGCATCACATCATGCGCCAGTTCGGCCAGTGAAAAACTTTCCTTGTGCAGCTTGAGTTCGCCCGCGTCCAGCTTGGCGAGTTCGAACAGTTCGGTGACCAGCTTGTTGAGCCGTTCGGAACTGCGGTGCGCAATCTGCAAATAATGCAGCCGGTCGGTATCACTTAGCGTATCGTTTTTCAGCATCAGGGTTTCGATATAGCCTTTCAGCGTCGCCAGCGGCGTGCGCAGATCGTGTGACACATTGGCGACCAGTTCACGGCGCAGCGCGTCGGTTTCTTTCAGGCGCAGCAGTTGCGCCTGGATTTGTTGTGCCATTTGCTGAAATGTAGCGGCCATGACACCGATTTCGTCTTTACTGGTAGCGCCAGTCAAACCCGCAATGGCATTTTCAAAATCCTGTTCGCGGAATATGTCCATCGAATGGCTGAGTTTGCGCAACCGCCGGGTCAGTAAAAAAAACACCACCAGTCCGCCAGCAAAGGCAAATGCCAGCGCCAGCAGAATGGTGGTTACGCTCTCACGCATGATAAAACTTTGCTGGATCAGTTCACTGATAACATCC
>JBATHJ010000610.1:0-2963 GCA_049666625.1 Gammaproteobacteria bacterium
GTGGCGGACCCGACGTATGTGACTGCATCTGCGGGCACGACCATGCCTGATTATAAAAACAGCAAACCGAAAATAATCAGGATACAGTAATTTTTACAGACTATGTGACAGGCCGTGGCGAAGTTCGCAATCGCGATTTCACCACGGCCTTTTTATGTCACTCGTGTTTGTTGTCGGGAAACACGATCGAAGGATCGACACTGCGCAAGTGAAGGTCGCGTTGCGGGAACGGAATTGAGATAGCACTATCGCGCAGGGATTTTTCAATAGCAAAATTCAGATCACTCAGCGTGCTCAGACGCTTGTCCACATCCGTTATAAAACAGCGCAGTTCAAAGTTCAGCGAGCTGTCGCCAAAACTCCGGAACAGAACTTTGGGTGGATTGACAGTCGTGCTGTCTTTTATCACCAGGGGGTGTTCTCTTGCACAATCGAGCAATACTTTCTTAACCAGCTGCGGATCAGATCCATATGCAACACCAACAGGAATGGTGACACGTCCCCACGAGTCATGCAGCATCCAGTTTGTGACCTGGTTAGAAATCAGTTCAGAATTTGGAACGATCACATCGGCGCGATCGAAGGTTTCGATCTGTGTGGAACGGATACTGATTTTTCGTACATAACCCTCAGTGCCGCCAACCACGATCCAGTCACCGGTGCGGATCGGGCGTTCAAATAATAAAATAAGGCCTGAGACAAAATTATTAACGATGTTTTGCAGGCCAAAACCAATACCAACTGACAGTGCACCAGCAATCAACGCCAGGCTGGTGAAGTCAAAACCGGCGATTGAAAGGCCGAGCAGGGCGGCAATCATTACACCTATATAACCACTGATGGTTACAACAGCTTCACGACCGCCATGGTCAAGATCCGTGTGGCGCACCCACTTGGGCAAAGTGTCATGGCGAATCCAGCGCACAAATGTGAGTAATATTGCGAATATGGCGATACCGAATGCAATCTGGAACGGCAGGATACGAATTTCGCCAATCGAAAAACCGTCCTTGAGAACTTGCAGAAACAGGTCCCAGCCGCTGTCTGAATAACGCCATAGTTGCAGTATGCTGAGAATGAAAAACAGCCAGACGGTCATCGCGCTCAGCAGGCGTATCCACAAGATGCCGGGAATCGACTGGTCCTTTTTAAGTTGTAAGCGGCTGCGCAGGCGGTTAGCCCAGCGGCGGCGACCGACATCAAGCGAGTCGAGGGTGTCCTGTAAAAGCGCATTCACCAGCCATAATGCTATTCCCAGCAGGATGCTGCCGAATATACCTTTGAACAAGTAGCCCGCAAGATTGCGATAGCCTGCAAGTTCAGCCAGCAGCGAAACTATAAAAGTAATACTGACCAGGCTGCGCAGTAGTGCGCTGCCGAGCAGGCCGGGCGCGAGATGCAGGTACGAGATGAGCCAGACCAGGTTGATCACCATGAGTGACATAAATGCCGCCCGGGTAAGTTCCCATTGTGGCTGGGTCAGGATTTCACTAATGCTGGTCGCAGTGGCAAATACTGCAAACAGCCCGAGTACCAGCAGGAATTGCAGACGTTTGTAAAGCGATGCGGCAAAAAAAGCATCGAGTACAAAAAAGTATTTCGCAGGCGCGCAGGGATTGAACAGGATGCGTGCCGAGACGATCGTCAGCATGTAAATTATGAGACTGCCAATCAATGCCACTGAAGTGGGTATGGGCCTCAGTGGTAATAACGCAATAATGACAACACCCGCCGCCAGCAAGGTCGTCAAGATAGGCAGGCTTCTGCCCATGCATGCATAGACAGCCGCTACCAGCCGATCAGTGATGGTTTCGCCGGTGACTGTGCCCGCACGGGAATGCAGTTTTTTTCCGAGGAATAAGCCGAATAGCCAGGCGAGCAGTGAAGTTATGATTAGCCCAGCCCACTCCGCCGAATGGAAACTGGTAATGCGTATGCGGCTATCATTGAACTTGCGCAAACTGGTAACCGCGGACCCCAGCGTGTTGAGATTCCGCTTCAGGGAAGTGAACACTGTGTCGCCGCGAGACAGCAGGTAATCGGCGAGGATTTTAGATTGCAGTGTATGTATTTTGTCGATCAGGTTTTGCGAATTTAATAATATTGCCTGGCAGGTCTTTAGCTGGTTATCAGTTTTTGAATGCAGTTCATCGAGGGTGTTTTTAGTCGGGCCTGTTCCATTAGCTGTTTTGGCAGCGTCTGTGTTCGTATCCAGGTTTGCAATATCTGATTTAAGCCTGTCGGCCAGCGGCGTGATATCATCAACACACTTTTGCGCGCGTGTTTTATGCGCTGAAAGTGTTTTCTCGAGTTTGCCGAGCAGGCTGGTGTCGTCCTGGCTGACATTGAATGACTCAAGCTTGTTATTGAATGCTTCTATGTCATTTTGCGCGGTAACCAGCCAGACATCGTCACTCGCGGCATTGGCTGCAAAGCAGAAAAGTATCGCCAGCAGAAATATAAATCCAGTGAGTGGCTTTGCAGTTTTCATTGCGGGATTACCTGTGCTCATAACCACTTATTGCGTTTGAATATAATCATGAGTGTGACTACGATAGTAGCCATAACACCAATCGCTATGAAGTATCCACTCTTGCTATGCAGTTCCGGCATGTATTCGAAATTCATTCCATAAATGCCTGCGATAAAAGTGATCGGGACAAAAATAGCGGTAATGATGGTAAGCACTTTCATGATCTGGTTGAGTCGGTGCGATGCAAGAGAAATATAACCATCGATGAGATCACTGGCGAGTTCGTAATAGAGTTGTGTCAGACTGCTGACGCGTTCCTGGTGTTCGTAGACGTCATTGATGCTATGAGTGAGTTCGTCAGGAATGCCCGGGGTAGAAATTTCCTGCAATTCCTGGAATATGCGCCGGTGATAAGAAAAAATCCGGCGTAATTTTGTAAGGTTGCCCTTGTATCCGATCAGCTCGGTAAGAATGTCATCGTTCGGGTTGT
>JBATHJ010000611.1:0-4105 GCA_049666625.1 Gammaproteobacteria bacterium
GCTTCGTCCGGCTTAATGTTCTTTGCAAGTTTTCCTGCAATCACGTATGCATACGCGGCAACCTCGATACTATGGCTCCAGAGCGGCTCCAGTTGCGGGTGTGTGTTTGCACTGGCGCCAGATTTTACCGAGTGCGCGATGGCAAACGAGGTGGCGGTATTTTGTGCCAGCTTGAAGCCCATGCGCGCAATGGCCATGTTCAGGTTCCTGATTTCTGTGCCACAGGCATTGACCAGCGCAGAATTAGCGACCTGGAGAAAGCGCGCGGATAGCACCGGGTCCGAGGCGGCGATGCGAGCAATAGTTGCAGCAGATACATCCGGGTCCTTGAGTGCATCCTTGATGCGCAACGCCACTTCAGGAAACGCCGGTAACTCGACCTCGCCACGGGCTAGATCTGCGCTCAGGCTGGTGATGAATTCAAATCCAATATTGCTTGCTTGGCTGGCTTGTGACATGTTTGATTCTCTTTGTAGATTGCGCATCAGAACGACAGGCAATACTGGCATTACAATCGTCGGCACAGTCCTGAATAACTTTACCCGGCTCTGTTAGTATTTGTCGCAGACGCCGGCGCGTAATGCGGTTTTTAGCAGGATAATCGATTGGAAAATATTGAATTCAAACGCGTGCTGATATGGAGCGGCTGGTGGCGGCTGAGCCACGCCGCCATTGGTCTGTCGGTGTGTGCATTGCTCGCCACCGGTGGGCTGATCGCGCAAAGCCCGTCGCTGGCGGCGTCGGCGCTGGATGTGCATTACCTGGCCGCCGCGGTGCTGAGCTTTGGGCTGATTGTTCGGATTAGCCTGATGCTGTTTTCTGCAAAGCCGCACGAGCGGCTGGCCGGGATGGTGCCCACTGCTGCCGAGTTTTCTGCCATGGGCAAAACCCTGTTGTTTTATCTCACCCTGGGAAAAGCCGGTTTGCCGCGCTGGTATGCGCACAACCCATTGTGGAAACCGGGTTATTTGCTGCTCTACCCGGTGCTGGTGTTACTGGTGCTGAGTGGCTCGGCGATGTCCTCGACCGATATCGTGCTCGGTTTTTACCTGCCCTCGGTGCATGGGTTCTGGGCACAATTTGTATTGTGGTTCAGTGTGTTGCATATCCTCAGTGTCTGCGTGCACGACTTCAGTAATAAAACCGCGGATGTCTCGGCGGTGATCAATGGTTATCGCCTCTACCTGATGGATCGTTCGGCGGCCAGGTTTGTGCCCGAGCCTGGCGTACAACGGGTCTCGCTGGATGCGTTCAGTAAAAAACAGTAGCGGCTACCTGCATATATAGCGTGTGCCAAACCGGCCAGTTCTGCGGCGAAAAAAAAGGCCGGTGAATCCCGGCCTTTTTTATTGAACTGCATGTGTAATGCTTATTTCTTCGCAGCTTCGCGTTCCTTGGCTTCCTTGATGACCGTCTCGGCAACATTGCGCGGGCAGGGCATGTAGTGCAGGAATTCCATCGAGAACTGGCCACGACCCGAAGTCATGGTGCGCAGGTCGCCGATGTAGCCGAACATTTCGCTCAGCGGACATTCTGACTTGATGCGAATACCGGTCGAGCTCGGCTCCTGAGACTTGATCATGCCGCGACGACGGTTAAGGTCACCGATAACATCACCAACATTGTCTTCAGGTGTGAACACATCAACTTTCATGATCGGTTCCATCAGCTGCGGGCCGGCTTTCGGCATCGACTGGCGATAGCCTGCGCGGGCCGCCAGTTCATAGGCAATTGCAGATGAATCCACCGGGTGGAAACCACCGTCCATCAGCGTGACCTTGAAATCAAGACAGGGATAACCGGCGAGTACACCGCGGTCCATGCTGATGGCAAAACCTTTTTGCACTGCGGGCCAGAATTCGCGCGGCACGTTACCACCGGTAACGGCAGATTCGAATATGTAACCGCTGCCGGGTTCGCCGGGTTCGACCACGTAATCTATTTTCGCAAACTGACCAGAACCACCGGTCTGTTTCTTGTGGGTATAACTGTCTTCAATACGCTGGGTGATGGTTTCACGATAAGCCACCTGCGGTTTACCGACGGTCACATCAACACCGTGGGTGCGGCGCAGAATGTCGATCTTGATGTCGAGATGCAGTTCGCCCATGCCCTTGAGGATGGTTTCGCCAGAATCTTCATCGGTTTCAACGCGGAATGAAGGATCTTCCTGGACCATTTTGCCAATGGCGATACCCATTTTTTCAGAAGCGCCCTTGTCTTTCGGTGCGACTGCAATCGAGATGACCGGATCAGGGAACACCATGGGTTCCAGGGTCGCCGGGAACTTGGGATCACACAGGGTGTGGCCGGTCTGGATATTTTTCATGCCGATCACGGCCACGATATCACCCGCCTGCGCACTGCTCAGTTCAACACGCTCGTCGGCGTGCATTTCAACAATACGGCCGATACGCTCGGTCTTACCGGTGAAAGTGTTTAGCACACTGGTGCCTTTTTCCAGCTTGCCGGAGTAAATGCGAATAAAGGTGAGCGCACCGAAACGGTCGTCCATAATCTTGAACGCCAGCGCGCGCAGTGGCTTGTCGATATCCACAATCGCAAACTCGCCGGTCTCGTTGCCTTCGAGATCAACTTCGGGCTGTGGTGAAACTTCAGTCGGGCTGGGCAGGTAATCCACCACGGCGTTCAGCACCAGCTGTACGCCCTTGTTCTTGAACGCTGAACCGCAATAGGTCGGGAAGAAGTCGAGCGCGATCGTGCCCTTGCGAATACAGCGCATCAGGTCTTCGACCGATGGCTCAACGCCTTCAAGGTATTGTTCCATGACCGCATCGTCCTGGTCGACCACGGTTTCGATGAGTTTTTCACGCCATTCTTCGACCAGGTCAGCCATGTCAGCCGGTGGTTCTTCGATGGTGTAATTTAACGGATCACCGGAGTTGTCCCAGATCCAGGCCTTGCGGGTGAGCAGGTCTACCACACCCGAGAACTTGTCTTCGATACCGATGGGCAGCACCATGACCACGGGTACCGCGCCGAGCACGTCTTTCACCTGCTTGACCACGCGGTAAAAATCCGCACCCATACGGTCGAGCTTGTTGACGAAAATAACGCGCGCCACTTCCGAATCATTGGCATAACGCCAGTTGGTTTCTGACTGGGGCTCAACACCGCCGGAACCGCAGAATACGCCGATGCCACCGTCGAGCACTTTCAGTGAACGGTAGACTTCGATAGTGAAGTCAACGTGTCCGGGGGTGTCGATAATGTTGAAGCGGTGGTCATTCCAGTAGCAGGACGTCGCTGCAGACTGAATCGTGATGCCGCGCTCACGTTCCTGATCCATAAAGTCAGTGGTGGTTTCACCTTCGTGAACCTCACCCATTTTATGGATTTTGCCGGTCAGTTTAAGAATACGTTCGGTGGTGGTGGTCTTGCCGGCATCCACGTGAGCGAAAATACCTATGTTGCGATATTTGGCTAAGTCAGTCATTTCTCTAATACTCTATATAGTGTTCGATGGCAGCCCCGACAGGGGTGCTTGTACAGGCTGGAGTGCAGCTATTGCCAATAACTTAATGTATTGAAAATACTGACAAAAGATTGTGACACAAGCTTTTGTGTGTCTGATAATGCCGTGTGGAATTATGCAGAGGCTACCCCAGTCAATTCGCGCCCCTGAAAATCAGCACCGCTCTGGCAATGCAGGCAGTTGATAGTTCAGGGCTTGGGCAGGCGAATCCATGGACCCCGCGAGCCAGCGCGGGCGAATTATAAACCAGATTTGGCCTGAATATGCGATTGTTGCGGGATTTGGCATGCAAAAACCATAAGCGGCGTGAAAAATCAGCTCACACCACGCCCTGATAACAGCGTGGCAGGGGTGAGCAGCGGGTATAATCGCGCCATTACACGCAACCACAATCCCGGGAGCCCGCATGGCGAAACCTGATTCTGTTCAGACAGTCGATTCCAGCACCAGCGCTATCTGGCAAAACCATGTCAGTGTGCCTGATACGCCGGCCGGGTTTACTGTGCGCACTACGTTTCCTGGTAACCCGGACGGCGCGGAAGTCATGCTGGAACGCTGGCAGGCAGGCAGCGCCGAACCGCCGCATTCACACCCCGGTGATGATATGAC
>JBATHJ010000612.1:0-1904 GCA_049666625.1 Gammaproteobacteria bacterium
AGTTTCCGCCTGGACCGTCTCAGACTTATGTACTGGGCAGGCCGATCCAAGAGATCATCATTTATGTCATTTGAATCCCTCGGCCTCAGGGCCGAATTACTCCGTGCTGTATCCGAAAAAGGCTATAGCACGCCGACGCCAATTCAACAGCAGGCGATCCCGCTTCTTCTTGAAGGCCGCGACCTGATGGGTGGCGCGCAAACCGGCACGGGTAAAACCGCTGGCTTCACCCTGCCACTGTTACAACGCCTGATGTCGACTGCAAAACCTGAAAATGGTCGGCGTGCAATTCGCGCGCTGGTGCTGACGCCCACGCGTGAACTCGCCGCGCAGGTCAGTGAAAGCGTACACACCTATGGCCGTTACCTGCCATTAAGATCCACCGTGGTGTTTGGTGGCGTGAGCATAAATCCGCAAAAACAGAAACTCATCAAGGGTGTCGACATCCTGGTCGCAACCCCGGGCAGATTACTCGACCATATCAGCCAGCGCACGGTTGACCTTTCGAAAGTGGATATATTTGTGCTCGACGAAGCCGATCGCATGCTCGACATGGGTTTCATACGCGATATCCGTAAGGTGATGGCGCTGCTACCCAAACATAAGCAGACCTTACTGTTTTCAGCCACGTTCTCTGACGAGATCAAGCAGCTCGCCAACGGCCTGCTCAAGACCCCCGCGCTGATCGAAGTCGCGCAGCAAAACACATCTGCCGAGCTGGTCACCCAGGTGGTGCACCCGGTCGATAAAAGCCGCAAACGCGAAATGCTGTCTTTCCTGATTGGTTCAAACAACTGGAAACAGGTGCTGGTGTTCAACCGCACCAAGCATGGTGCAAACAAACTTGCCGAACAGTTAAACAAAGATGGAATTACCTCTGCCGCAATCCATGGAAACAAAAGCCAGGGTGCACGCACCAAGGCACTGGCCGATTTTAAGGCCGGCAAGGTACGCGTACTGGTCGCCACCGATATCGCTGCGCGCGGGCTGGACATCAACCAGCTGCCCCACGTGGTGAATTTTGAATTGCCCAATATTGCGGAAGATTATGTTCACCGCATCGGCCGCACCGGTCGCGCCGGTAATGAAGGTGAAGCCATGTCACTGGTCTGTGTCGATGAACTGGGCCTGCTCAGGGATATCGAACGCCTGATCAAGCGCGAAATACCCAGGGTCAAAATCGACGGTTTTGAACTCGACCCGTCGATTAAAGCCGAGCCTATCAACCGCGGTCGCGGTGGCCAGCGCCAGGCGCCGAGAAAAAATACCGGCAAACCTGCCGGCAAGAAAACCGCATCCGCCTGGAGCGGGCAGAGCGGCTCATTCAAGGGCCGATCAGGCAACCAGGGCCGTACACAGTCCCAGAATCGTTCGCGTCGTAGCGCACAGGACGCGCGCTAATCACGACAGGCTGACGCACAGGTGCAGGTATTCAACTGCCTGCACCTTGTTGTCGCAACACGGCAGGACTTATAATTGGCAATTAATTGCTCAATATCAAGGACACTGCAGCTGCATGGACTTAACCTGAGCACATGTAACAAGCGAGGTTGACTATGTTAGGTGAAAAGCACGATCTAATTCATGAACTACCCGAACACAAAGAACGCATACACGAACTCAAGATGAGTGATAAGCATTTCTCAAATTTGTTCGACAAATACCACGACATTGATACCCAGGTAAGAAAAATTGAAGAAGGTTTTGAAACACCTTCGGATGAATTCACAGAAGAACTCAAAAAAGAACGCCTGCAGTTAAAAGACGAGCTTTTCGGCATGATCATGAATGTTTCATAATTAGTCGTAGTTAGCACACTGATAATATGAAAGACGTTCGCGAGAACGTCTTTTTTTATTCAGGAACTAATTATTTAGTCCGCTTACCGCTTCGCGGCCCCACGC
>JBATHJ010000613.1:0-2388 GCA_049666625.1 Gammaproteobacteria bacterium
GCCACCACCCTGACCGAAGCCGGTTACGTTGGTGAAGACGTCGAAAACATCATTCAGAAGCTGTTACAAAAATGCGAATATGATGTCGAGAAAGCACAGACCGGCATTGTCTATATCGACGAAATCGACAAGATTTCACGCAAGTCCGATAATCCTTCGATTACACGTGATGTCTCCGGCGAAGGTGTGCAGCAGGCGCTGCTAAAACTGATTGAAGGCACCGTGGCCTCGGTACCGCCACAGGGCGGGCGCAAACATCCGCAGCAGGAGTTTTTGCAGGTCGACACTTCAAGCATCCTGTTTATCTGCGGTGGCGCGTTTGCCGGGCTGGAAAAAGTAATTCAAAATCGTTCTGAAAAAACCGGCATTGGTTTTGGCGCGGAAGTGCGTAGCAAGGACACCACCAAGCCTTCGGCTGATGTGCTGCTCGATCTTGAAGCAGACGACCTGATCCAGTATGGCCTGATTCCCGAATTTGTTGGTCGTCTCCCGGTGGTCGCCACCCTGACCGAACTGGATGAAGAGGCACTGGTGACGATTCTTACTCAGCCCAAAAATGCGCTCGCCAAGCAGTATGCCAAGATGATAGAAATGGAAAACTGTGAACTTGAGCTGCGCGAAGACGGTCTGCATGCCATTGCGAAGAAAGCCATGGCGCGCAAAACCGGCGCGCGCGGGTTGCGCACTATTCTGGAGAATGTACTGCTCGATACCATGTACGAGCTGCCATCACAGGAAGGTGTATCCAAGGTCGTCATCGATGAAGCCGTCATCAATGGTGATGCGCCGCCCTACCTGGTGTATGAAGGCGGTGACACTAATGCGAATTACGATGACGACAAAAAATCGCTAACCCGAAAAAACAGCCAGGGTTAAGCTGACCGCGATAAACGGCCAGAGATAAGCAGATAGAGATAAACGGGCACAATAAAAAGGAATAAACAGGTTTTCAAGGATTGAAAATCGCGGCAATCGCCTACATATAATCACGGACTCCTTATGCAACCTTGAGGCACGTATGGCCAGTTTAAGCGACCAGAGCACGCAATCAGCACATTCTTCTGAAGTACCCGTATTACCCCTGCGCGATGTGGTGGTTTATCCCCACATGGTGATCCCGCTGTTTGTCGGCCGCGAAAAATCCATTCATGCACTGGATGCGGCGATGCAGGACAACAAGCAAATTCTGCTGGTGGCACAAAAAAGTGCAGACATCGACGAGCCCGGCATCAAGGACGTTCACGAAATTGGCACCCTGGCCACTATACTGCAACTGCTGAAATTGCCCGACGGCACTATTAAGGTACTGGTCGAAGGCGCGCAGCGTGCTCGCGTAGTGGATATCCATGAAAACGAATTTTTTGTTGCCAGCTATGAACTGCTGGATGATGTCGTGCCTGAAGACGACCGCGAAGTTGAAATTCTTTCACGTTCTATTCTGGGTGTGTTCGACCAGTATGTGAAACTCAACAAGAAAATCCCGGCTGAAATTTTAACCTCACTGGCTGGCATCGATGAACCATCACGCCTGTCCGATACCATCGCGGCGCATATGTCGCTTAAGCTCGAGGAAAAACAGAAAATTCTCGAAATCTTCGATGTGCATAAACGCCTTGAATATTTAATGAGCCTGATCGATGCAGAAATCGATCTGCTGCAAATTGAAAAACGCATACGTGGCCGCGTCAAGCAGCAAATGGAAAAAAGCCAGCGCGAGTACTATCTTAACGAGCAGATGAAAGCCATCCAGAAAGAGCTCGGTGAGATGGAAGATGCGCCCAATGAAGTTGAAGAGCTCGCCAGGCGTATCGAAGACGCGGGCATGAGCAAGGAAGCGAAAAAGAAAGCTATCAACGAGCTCAACAAGCTGAAGATGATGTCACCGATGTCGGCAGAAGCCACCGTGGTGAGAAACTACATCGACTGGCTGGCTGATTGCCCGTGGAAGAAAAAAACCAAGATCCGCAATGACCTCACTGCAGCTGAAAAAGTCCTGAATGATGATCACTACGGCCTGGAAAAAGTTAAAGAACGTATTCTTGAATATCTCGCTGTGCAACAGCGCGTTAAAAAACTCAAGGGTCCAATACTCTGCCTGGTTGGCCCACCGGGTGTGGGTAAAACCTCACTCGGTCAGTCGATTGCGCGTGCAACCAACCGCAAGTACACGCGTATGGCGCTGGGTGGTGTGCGTGATGAATCTGAAATTCGTGGCCATCGTCGTACCTATATCGGTTCTTTGCCGGGCAAGGTAATTCAAAATCTCTCCAAGGTCGGTACACGCAATCCGCTGTTCCTGCTGGACGAAATTGACAAAATGGCGGCTGATTTCCGTGGTGACCCGGCGTCGGCCCTGCTTGAAGTGCTCGACCCGGAACAGAACCATAC
>JBATHJ010000614.1:0-9688 GCA_049666625.1 Gammaproteobacteria bacterium
TCAACATACATGCCAAACTCGGCTTCGTGCGCGGGCGATACCGCGGCGCTTTCAGGTTTGACGCTGAATGATTTTTCAATTTTTGCGAGCAATGCATCCTTGCCGTGACCATTGAGGTCAGTAATCACGCGGTTGTAATCCAGAATTTTCATTTGCGTGTGCGGATAAATCACCGACAGGAAAAAATCACTGTTGGTGTTGCCCTTGCTGCCGCGGGCTTTTGCAACCCGCGATGCCGATGCCGAACGGTGATGGCCGTCGGCAATATAAATCGCCTTCATGGCATCAAAGCCGGCGCTGATTTTTGCAATCGTGGCGTCATCATCGATCACCCAGAAGGTATGCTGAACACCGTCATCCGCAGTCACATCGACGACCGGTTTTGTGGTGGCGACCTTTGCGAGGATCGCGTCCATCTCGGGCTGGGATTGATACGCCAGCAACACCGGGCCGGTCTGTGCATTCAATGCCTCGATCTGGCGCACGCGGTCATCTTCTTTCGCCGGGCGGGTGTATTCATGTTTGCGTATGCGGTTGGTGTCGTAATCGGCCACCGAGGCCGCAGCCACCAGGCCGATTTGCGAATGCCCGTTCATGATCAGGCGATAAGCGTAATAACAGTCCTTGTCGTCGCGTTTTAATATGCCTTCAGCCAGCATTTTCTGCAGGTTCTCAGCCGACTTCGCATAGACCGCGGGATCATAAGGGTCGGTATTTTCCGGCAGATCGATTTCTGCCTTGGATATATGCAAAAAGCTCCACGGCCTGCCGCTGGCACGCTCGCGCGCCTCGGCAGAATTGAGCACATCATAGGGCGGCGCGACGACTTCAGCGGCGCGTTCGGGCACAGGCCGCAGGCCTGCAAAGGGACGAATCAGGGGCATGGGTAATATCGACTTAAATTAAGAAAGCGCGAATTATACCGCGTCTGGCGGGTAATTCGAATTTTCACGGATTCAAAGGCTTGCCACAGAGGTCACAGAGGTTACAGAGAACACTGAGATGTAAAACAATAAAGCTTTATCCGCAAATGAACGCGAATGTTCTTGTCTGCGCCTGCGGCGTAGAACCTGAAAAGGTTTTATTCGCGTTTATTCGCGTGGGGCCGCGTAGCGGTAAGCGGACTACCGCTATTATGGTTTTTTACTCAGTGTTCTCTGTGACCTCTGTGGCAAATATTCTTTCAACCCAGCATAGGCAGCAGGCGTCTGCGCAGGGGTTTAACTGCCAGCACCAGTAGCACTACCGCGCTGCCGATGCTTAGCCAGTGGGGCAGCATGGTATGGGCATCGCCGAGTGCGGCCTGGATCTGCCAGCCCTGGGTTGCCAGCAGCCATTCGAGCAACAGGCCCATGGCCAGGCTGACACTGGCAATGCCGGCAAAGTACACCGCGGTGACCCGCGCGCCCAGCTCTTTGGTGACCAGGGCAAAACTGGCGATATTGGTGGCCGGCCCGACCAGCAGAAAAATCAGCACCGCGCCAGGTGACACCCCTGCCAGTAGCAGGCCGGCGGCGACCGGGGTTGAAGCCACGGCGCATATATAGAGTGGAATGCCGACCACCAGCATCATCAGCATCGCGGGCAGGCCTGTGCCCCATTGCGCCATCGCGTTCGGCGTGATGAAAGTGAGCATGATGCCGGCGAGCACAATGCCAACCGCCAGCCATAGTGAAATATCATCCAGCAGTTCCGCGCCGGCGTAGCGTACTGCCGCCATGGTTTTTGATGGCGTTACTGAGGCGGCATCGCGCGTGGTATCACTGGCACAGCAGGCAGTCTCGACTTCGGGCTCTGTCGCACAACACGCCCCCACGCTGGTGTTGACCGGGGCTGGCGAACTGGCGCAGCAGGCCGGTGCTGCGACGGCGTCAGGCGCTGTGGCAGCTGCAGTTTTCGGGTCATCGACAAAAGCCACCATCATGCCGGTCACCATGGCAGACATCAGCGCGGCAAGCGGGCGGTAAATCGCCATCACCGGCCCCATCAGGGCATATGTCACCGCGACCGAATCAATGCTGGTTTCTGGTGTTGATATCAGGAAGGCGACAGTCGCTTCTTTCGAGGCACCGGCGCGGCGCAAGCCAATCGCGGCCGGCAGCACACCACAGGAACACAACGGCAGCGGCGCACCAAACAGCGCAGCACGTGTGACCGCTGCAAACCCGTGGCCACCCACCCAGCGCTTCATGGCATCGTGCGGTATCCACGCCTTGATCACCCCGGCCGCGAGCAGCCCGGTCAGCAACCAGAAAGCGGTATCGAGCAACACTGCCCAGATATTGTGGAGTAACTCGATCAGCATAGTTTCATTGTACTCCCGGCTTAACTTCGAGTGCTATCTAAAGCAATCAGTAAGCATTGTATTAGCTACATCTTTGCTAATGCACGCATTCGCTTTCCCAACTCTCGAAAAGCACTTTTCTCGTCATAGCCCTGGCTGATAAGCGCGCTAATAAAACCCGCCTTTGCCAGCAGACCAGCAATCTCTTCACTATTAGCGGATTGTATACATTCGTTGTTGCCTTTTTCCAGTTGACTGTTAAGGCAACGATCAAGTGCAATCGCCTGGTAGTTAGAGACAAGCCTGCGAACTGAGCTAATACTACTGTTTTTGATTGTCATCATGTTGCACCTCCGAAACGCAAAGACATATTTCTAACACACGTTTTACATTTTAAACTCAATCATTCGCTGTGTTGCACGCAGTGCATTGAGCCTGATTGATTCATCAACGAATATCTCGTTATCCATGTTCTCGAGCACCCGCGCCAGATTATGCAAGTCGTTCATTGCCATCCACGGGCAATGTGCACAGCTCTCACAAGTGGCTCCTTCGCCTGCCGTTGGAGCCTCGATCAATTTCTTATTGGCTGCCACACTCTGCATTTTGTGAAAAATCCCGTTATCGGTGGCAACGATGAATGTTTGATTGTCCATCGTCTCAACTGCATGAATTAACCGCGTTGTTGAACCTACTACGTCGGCGTGTGCAATAACATCAGGGGGTGATTCCGGGTGGACCAGCACCGCCGCATCAGGGTGTTTGTTCTTGAGAATAGCCAGCGCCTCAGCCTTAAAAGCTTCGTGTACTACGCATGATCCATTCCAGATCAGCATGTCTGCACCGGTTTGTTCCTGAATATACTGCCCCAGGTATTTATCCGGCGCCCAGAGTATTTTTTCACCTTTAGCATGCAGATGTTTGACAATAGCAACGGCATTACTGGAGGTAACAACCCAGTCAGCGCGCGCCTTAACAGCTGCACTGGTATTGGCATAGACCACGACGGTACGCCCTGGATGTTGATCACAGAACGCCGCAAACTTTTCAATCGGCGCACTGATGTCCAGTGAGCATTCAGCATTTAAAGTTGGCATCAGCACCCGCTTCTCGGGGTTGAGGATTTTTGCTGTCTCTCCCATAAATCGCACGCCCGCAACAACCAGTGTGCCAGCAGCATGATCATGACCGAAGCGCGCCATCTCTAGTGAATCAGAAACTTTGCCGCCTGTTTCGTCTGCGAGCTTCTGAATTTCCGGGTCTGTGTAGTAATGCGCAACCAGCACTGCATTACGTTCTGCCAACAAACTTTTTATCCGCGAGCGCAGCGACTCTTTCTGCAGCCGGGTATATGCAGGCGTGGGCACACTGCCCGGTGACAACAGTACGGGCTGCTCGATTAAAACGGGCATAGTGTTTAACTGATTCATCGTGTACCTCCTCAGATTTTTTACATCGATTGCCTGACCAGTATCCGCGCCTGTCGACTGGACAGGCTAATACTGGCTGTGCTGCCGGCATTGAATTTAACAAAATCAGATTCAATACCATCACTGAAAATAACACCGTTATCTGCCATATGTGATGTCAGTGTTAGTGGCTTGTCTTTGGTGATTACACCAAATACTAACTTTGTACCCGTTATTTTGCTCGGGAATGGTTCGCGCACCGAATATAACAGTCGATCAGTATCCCAGGGCAAGCGGCCTTGATTGACTGGCGCCTTAATCGTGCCACCGAGTTTTTTTACGATACCTGATGCGCCCGTGAAGACAGATCTCATCCAGCCAGTTGAGCCTGCACCTGTCGACACAATAATGCCACTCGATGACTGGTATTCACTACGACCCTGATGGGCGATGTCATAACGTGCAGACACATGTGTGCGCGCACCGATAAAAAGATCGTTAAAACCCAGTAAGGTCTGCCCATCATTGAGCTTTGCCTCTGCCATGGTGACGGCTTTTATCGGTAACGCCTGCCGCAAGCTGTGGGCAAATCCATCGGCAAAGTTATCAGCCGTAAATGGCAGTAACACACCGTCGATATTTGCCGGATCGGGATTGAGTGGCAATATCGGCTGGCCATCAAGATACTTCGCCGTATTTACCACCAGCCCGTCCGGGCCAATCGTTACCACCAGATCGGCTTCGCCAAACATGTATTGAGCTAAATACGCCCGCTCGATGACCTGTTGCCTGAGGCCTCGTGGTACCAGCGAGCGCACCTTGTCGAGTACCGCCTGGTAGGACGCATGTGCACTCGCAATCGGCATAAAATCCTGACCGGCGTGTTCGAGGTAAAACCGGGCCTGCGGTACCGAATTAAATCGTGCGGTTAATTCCTCAAGCTCAGTTTTTCGTGTCACGATGACAACTTTTTCATAAGCTGCCCGACGCACACTACTCTGTTGCAATGCGAGCGCTTTCATTGCGCTGCCCTCCAACCCAGTTCACGATCTGACCGAGCATGTCCGGCGTGATATTCAGGTTACCAATCTGACCCGCATTACCGGCAAACTCCTTGAACGCCAGGCCAATCAGCGCCTGCGGTGCAAGATTACCGTAAGGTGACAGTTTCATCTCATCGGCTTTGGCTTCTGCCTCAGCCAGCTTGAGGCTATTTTCTGCCTGCATTGAAACCAGGTCCTTACGCCTGTTTTCGAGCTCGATGTCGGTTTCCATTTCACGCTGACGTATCTTGCGTTCTTCTTCCACCGCTGATGCACGACGGTCATAGATGGCCTTGTCAGCATCACGTTGCAAGCCCTCGCGGTATTCTGCTTCAAGCGCTTTCTGCATTTCAGGCGAAGGCGTCACTGCAGTGAAGTACAGGCTCTCGACAACCACGCCAAGTTTTTGCAGGCCTGGCTCATTTCGAATATCCTGCAGTACCTGGTTTGCCAGCTGTTTGTTCTGAGTCAGCGCCTGTTCCAGAGTAAGCGCATTCATACCGGTGCGGGTAAACGCCTGCACTGCATTAATCACTCGCTGTCCAAGTTTGTCTGGATCTTTCTTGCGATACTGTCCCGTTTTCAGGTCAACACTGTAATCCAGATACTTCGCTGCTTCCAGAGGCGCTTCCAGGCGATAGGTAATCTGGCCCTGAATAGCCACTTCCTGAAAGTTGGCCGTGGATTCATTGAAAATGAACAACGCGTCCTGTGAAACAATGTTCACCAGTGCAATTGATGTGTTGAACGGCAGATACCAGAAATCCAGCCCTTCACCATGCCGGGTAACATGCCCATTTTTGTACCGAATCACGTAGGTATTCGGTTCACCTTTAAAGTAGTTCAGTATCATGATGCACCTCCTGGTTAACAGTAAGTTCCATGAACTCACTTGATGATGGCAATCGAACCTGGCGATTTCACCCGGTACAACTTCGCTGGCCTGCAAGCACCGTCGCGACGCTGTTCCCCGGTTTCTTCGATCTGGCCCAATGCCAATACCCATTTTCTGAAATTACGTTTATCAATCACTGTGCGCTGAATAATCTCGTAGACACGTTGCAGGTCATGCAGCGTGAATTCGTCATCAAGAAACTGAAATGCGATCGTTGAATAATCCAGTTTCGCCTCAAGGCGCTGGTGTGCCAGCGCCAGAATGTCTACATGATCGAATGCGAGTTCGGGTAACTCTTTCATCCCGAACCAGCCAACGGCTTCGGCATCACTCGCCGCCTGCAGGCGTATGCGCTCTGAAGGAATGAGTGCGTAATACGCCACGGTAATCACGCGTTCGCGCGGGTCACGATCAGGCTTTCCGAAGGTGTAGAGCTGCTCCAGAAAAACGCCCGAAACGCCGGTTTCCTCTTCCAGTTCTCGGGACGCGGCTGAATCCAGGTCCTCATCCAGCTCGATGAAGCCACCTGGCAGCGCCCATTTGCCCTGGTAGGGCTCACCGGCGCGGCGTATCAAAAGCAATTTCAGCTCATTGTCGCGTATGGTGAAAATCACGATATCGACTGTGACCGCTGGATGTGGATATTCGTAGCTATACATGGCCTTCTCTTAGTTAGTGTATATATTACGCTAACTAAGATAGTGTATTTTATACACGAAGTCAAGGCCGGATAATTATCTATTTCATTCACCCGTAAAGCACCTATAAAGCGTGTGCCGTAAAGCTATACATTTAGGTGCTAAAATCGCCGCCCATGACCAGACTGACAAAAACCGAACTGCTGAGCCCCGCCGGCACGATCAAGAACATGCGTTATGCGTTTGCCTATGGCGCCGACGCTGTCTACGCCGGCCAGCCACGCTACAGCCTGCGCGTGCGTAATAACGATTTCAAAGATAAAAATCTCGAGATCGGCATTAACGAAGCACACCGCCTCGGTAAAAAGTTTTTCCTGACCTCTAACCTGATGCCGCACAACAGCAAGGTGCGCACCTATATCGACGATCTCACACCGGTGATCGAGATGGGCCCCGATGCGCTGATCATGGCCGACCCCGGCCTGATCATGATGGTGAAAGACAAGTGGCCCGACATGCCGATCCATCTTTCGGTGCAGGCCAACACGGTCAACTTTGCCACGGTAAAATTCTGGCAGCGCCAGGGCGTGGAGCGGATTATTCTTTCGCGCGAACTGTCGCTGGACGAAGTTGCCGAAATTCGCCAGGAATGCCCCGACATCGAACTCGAAGTGTTTGTCCACGGCGCCTTGTGTATCGCCTACTCCGGTCGTTGTTTATTGTCGGGGTATTTTAATCACCGCGATCCTAACCAGGGCACCTGTACCAACTCCTGCCGCTGGGATTACAAAACTGTCGAAGCCGAAGAAACCGCCGAAGGCGTGTATAAACCCACGCAAAAAGTCGCCGGTGAGCAGATCAATGTCGCCGCGCCTGCAAACATTCAAACCAGCACATCCGTGATGGGCAACGGCGCACGCCACGCACTGGCTGACAAGGTCTACATGCTGGAAGAAAAAAATCGCCCGGGTGAACACACCACTATCACCGAGGACGAACACGGCACCTACATCATGAATTCAAAAGACCTGCGCGCGGTTGAGCATGTGGGCAGGCTGATTGAAATCGGTGTCGACTGTCTGAAAATCGAAGGTCGTACCAAGTCGCATTATTATGTGGCGCGCGTTACCCAGAGTTATCGCCAGGCGATTGATGCCGCCGAACGTGGCGAAGCGTTTAACCCTGCCTTGCTCGGTGATCTTGAAAATCTTGCCAACCGCGGTTACACCGATGGCTTTTTTGAGCGCCACCACACCCATGATTACCAGAACTATGTCGACAGCCATTCCAAAAGCCGGCAACAGTCGTTCGTCGGCGAAATTCTGAGTTACGATAAAGCATCCGGCATTGCCGAAATCGATGTCAAAAACAAGTTCAGCGTGGGTGACAAACTACAACTGGTCACACCCAGCGGCAATGAAGACATCCTGGTCGAAACCATGGAAGACAATTATGGCAAGGCAATTGAATCTGCACTCGGCAGCGGTTATTTTGTCAAACTGCGCCTGCCAGAATCCGCGACTGAACAAAGCCTGCTGGCGAGATACATATAGCGCTGAACCTGCTTACGCCCCTTCTAACTTTCGTCAAACACTAGAAACGCATCAGGTAACTCAGATTTATTATCATGCCGCTGTAGTCATTATCACCATAAGCGCTGGCATTGTAGAATATTACTGAAGCGTCAACGCCCTGCTGCGAATCGATAGCGTAATTATCACCCAGCCTGATCACGTTAGTTTTTGCCGACAGCTTGTAAGCGAATCGATCTGGGGTTAAATCCAGAAATGCATCATCGCGCACAATCGCACTGGCATACTGGATAATTTTTGTGGTCGGTACTGTCGTCGCCACGATATCGCCATCCAGCCGACTCAGCGTCAGGTACAGCCTGTTGCTCGCGCTCAGTTTGTATTCTGCATCGACATACAGGGTTTTGTTGTCTGCCTCGAAGACCACGTGGTCTGCATCAATGGTTTCTTTGTTATAACCGGCGAGCAACTTGATCAAATCTGTGATGCGCTTGCTAAAGCCGAGACCATACTGAAGCGCCGACCCTTCACGCTGATCACTGTCGTACATGCGCAGCTCGTATCCCAGCTGTAAAAAATATTTTATTGATGTATACCCGGGATATGGCCGAATGTGATAGCTGCCGTTTACACCAAGTCGCGTATTACTCAGTTTGGTGAAATCCAGGTACTGGTTGAGCGCAAGCGAAGCGCCGATAGAAAAATAACTGTTATCATTTAACGGCAGGCGCATCGCTGTGGCTGCATCAAGATTAAGAATGTTGTCTTTCTCAATATCACGATCAAGTTCAGCGCGCGTGATATTGTTATCGATAGTCAGGCCCGCAGAAATATCCGACTGCAGGGGCGCAGCCACAAGCCATGTGCTCCAGGCCAGTAGCAACAAGCTGCTGATAATTTTCATCATTGCAGTTCCATTGTTGATAATTTCTTTGTATTCTGTGACAAACACCACCGGCTGGCAACAGCTTCACACTGAAGGAGACAACATGGACGACATAAATGACCCGCGGCGTGAATTCCTGATTAAGGCGTTGACCAGTGGCCTGTTCATGACCAGCAGCGCCGGCCTGTCAGTTCCAGCCAGGGCAATGGGAAAAATCCCACGTGAGTTGGCACCGGGAAAATCCATATACAAGCTCAACGGCGATGTGAAAGTTGACCGCAAGGCTGCGAATCTTGATACCAGCATTAATCCGAATTCAGTGATCGAAACCGGGCGCAACAGCACTATTATTTTTGCCGTTGGTAAAGATGCGTTTATTTTAAGAAGTAACAGCAAACTCGAAGTCAGCGGCGGCGGGCTGATTGTTTCCGGGTTGCGACTGGTCACGGGAAAACTGCTTTCAGTGTTTGGTCAGCGCAAACAGAATGAAAACTTGCGCCTGGGCACCACGGTTGCCACCATCGGCATACGTGGCACCGGTGTTTATCTCGAATCCGACCCAGAACAAACTTATGTCTGCACCTGTTATGGTACTGCGGATATAGCATCGAGCACTGACAAACAAAGCAGTGAAACCGTGACCACCAAACATCATGATGCACCCAGAATCATCCTCGCCAGCGCACCCGCAGGTAAAAAAATCAGGCCCGCGCCGGTGATTAATCATACCGATGAAGAACTCGAACTGATCGAATCACTGGTAGGCCGCTCAGTACCGTTTGCATTCACCGGTGAATATGATTCATTGAGAAAATCAAAATACTAGCCCGGCCGGTGCCCACATTTTTCAAACATTTTATATTGCCGTTAATCGCGTTATCACTTGCTGTCGCGAGCGCGATAAATGCAGCACCTGCACCACCGCTGCGCATTAGCAGTGCAGGTATTGATATTGAACTATCGCCACGCACGCCCAACCAGATGGCCTCGTTTTACGAAGC
>JBATHJ010000615.1:0-3611 GCA_049666625.1 Gammaproteobacteria bacterium
TGGCCGGCATCATTTTATCAACATTGGCGATTTTGCTCAGCGGTGCCATTTCAATTTTCCATTTGTATGGCTTGTTGCTGACGCGCTTGATTGCAGGCATCACCGAGTTGTGGCCCTTGATAGCATACTCAACCGCAGCCTTGCCGGTGGCATAGGCCTGGTCGACGTCAGTTTTAGATGCAATATGACGTGCTGCGCGTTGCATGTAATCCGCCACGCCCCAGTGGTATTTATACCCCAGGCCATCCTGGATCATGTTAGCGACCACCGGTGCGGCGCCGCCCAGCTGGCTGTGACCGAAGGCATCTTTGAGACCGGTTTCGGCGAGGAACTTGCCATCAGGCCAGTGCACACCTTCAGATACAACCACAGAGCAGTAACCGAATTTTTTAACTTTATCGTCAACTGTCTTGAGGAATTTTTCCTTGTTGAATTCAACTTCCGGGAACAGCACGATAATCGGAATTTCATGCTCCGGCGTTGATGCCATGGCACCCGCGGCTGCGATCCAGCCGGCGTGACGGCCCATGACTTCGAGCACGAATACCTTGGTAGAGGTTGCGCACATCGACGCGACGTCGAAGCTGGCTTCCATGGTGGACACGGCAATGTACTTGGCAACCGAGCCGAAACCCGGGCAGTTGTCAGTGATCGGTAAATCATTATCGACAGTTTTAGGCACGTGAACCGCGGTGATAGGGTAGCCCATGGTGTCGCCAATCTGTGAAACCTTGAGGCAGGTGTCGGCAGAATCACCGCCACCGTTGTAGAAGAAATAACCGATGTTGTGCGCTTTGAAGACTTCGATCAAACGCTCGTATTCGAGGCGGTTATCTTCGAGGCTTTTCATTTTGAAACGGCAGGAACCGAATGCACCGGACGGGGTGTGACGCAGGCCGGCAATGGCTGTTTTGGTTTCCTTGCCGGTATCGATGAGATCTTCGGTGAGCGCACCGATGATACCGTTACGGCCGGCGTAGACCTTGCCGATTTTGTCTTTGTGTTTGCGTGCAGTTTCAATCACGCCACAGGCAGATGCATTAATGACTGCGGTAACACCGCCGGATTGCGCATAAAACGCGTTCTTCTTACTCATAGTGTATTTCCCCTGGAACTGGATTTAGCTTGTTACTTGATTTGAATTCGTTAGTTAAATGGCCTGTAATTAGTATTCTTTTTCTTCGCGGTTCATGGCGTCCTTGTCGGCGCGCAGCTGCAGCGGTGACTGCGATCATCGGCCTTGATGATCACAATTTAGTTTCGCTAACCTGCCGGAATACAGCGGGCACTTCGGTCAGTACGTGGTCACCGGGATACAGCTTGATCTCACCATCTGCGTTTGCAGCTCCACCGGCTGTTTCGACCAGCGCGCTTTCAGGGTGTTTTCAATTGCCCAGCTTTCGCTTTGAGTAATATCGGCAACGGCCCCCATAGACTGTGTTCCAGACGCAAAATAAAGGGGCACGATGATACCCTGAATCAGACTATTTTTCAGCAGAAATCGCTGTTTACGTGATATAGGCCTGCCTGTAGCGGGTGTGTCACGGCCAGGTCGCCTGTCCCGGCGCCTGGGCAGGACTAGTGCAGGCGTGGTGCGTTTTGCGCACTGTTTGCGAGTTCTTCAGGGGTGGCATCGCGCACCGATTCTACGCTGATGTTGTAGGTAATCTTTTTGCCCGCAAACGGGTGGTTGCCGTCGACCGTGAGCTTGCCGTCTTCGATATGGGTGACGCGAAACACCCGGGTTTCACCGTGGTCGTTTTGAAATTCAACTTCAGCGCCGATATTGTGGAATTGTGCTGGCACATTATCAACATCATCAGTGAAAGTCAGTTCCGGCTGGTGTTCACCAAAGCCCTCGGCCGGGCTCAGGGCGACACTGACAACATCACCGACGCTGTGGCCTTCGAGGGCCTGGCTGACTTTTTCGATGATTTCGCTGTCCCGGCCCTGGATGAAATTGATCGGCAGGTCGATGCTTTCGAGGATAGTTCCGCTTTCATCGGTAATCGTGTATGTCAGCGAAACGTATTTGCCTGCTTTGATGCTGTCGCTCATGAGTGCCCGGGAACCTTAAAAATAGCCGGTATTTTACACCGTGCAGCAGGCCATTGCATGGCTGGGCATGGCCGGCCATGGATAGACTTGGTCAGTGTCTGGCGGGCAGGTATAATTGAACGTCGAATGACGAGGTGATGATATGTCTATGTCCGGCGAATCCGGTTGTGCTGCTGCCGAGCCCTATGCGCTACGTGTGCTGGGTGATTCCATGTTGCCCGAATTCGAGGAAGGCTGCGTTATCGTAATCGATCCGGGCGGTGCGATTCGTGACGGCAGCTACGTGATAGCCACGCATAATGATGAGTATATTTTTCGCCAGCTGCGCATTGTCGACGACCGCTACTACCTGCAGCCGTTAAATGACCTTTACGATACGGTGGAAATTGACAGCCTGGCGCTGGTGATGGGCGTGATATCACAGAAAGCAGGCCGTCGACGCAAGGACCACAAGCGTTACGACTGAATCGTGCGCCGGTCGGGGTGCATTAAAAAAGAACAGAATCCGGCCGCGAGCATTTTTTCCACTTCATCCGGGTCGACCACTTCCTGTTTCAGATTGATCAGCGGCAGCTCGTAATCATTCCAGCCGCGTAACCCGGTTTTCATCGACCTGACGTGTTTATAACCCATCAGCTGCATGGTCTGTGCGGCAAGAATGCTGCGATTGCCGGAACGGCAGACAATGACAATTTCGCGATCGCGCGCTTCAACCAGTTCGGGTACCGAGTCTTCGTAATCATATTCGCAGGCGGTTTCGAGGATGCCGCGCGGAATTAACATGGAGCGTGCGATGTGATAATTCACGTATTCACATTCTTCGCGAATATCCAGTAGCAGGGCATCGGGTTTCCTGTCGACGAATTCTTCCACGTCCCAGGGGAACAGTTCATCAACCTGCTGGCGTGCGTCTTCTACAATTTGTTTGAAGGTTTTCATGAGAGCAGTGTTTTTTCATGCGCCTGCTTTGGGCTTGCGCAGGCCCTGCTCAACCGCAATGACCGCGGCTTCGACGCGTGAATGAATGCCCAGTTTGCGTAATATAGCTTTGACATGCAGCTTGACGGTGCCGTCGGAAATGCCGAGGTTGCGCGCAATCAGCTTGTTGCTCTGGCCATCGGCCAGCAGGCAGAGAATTTCACGTTCGCGCGGTGTGAGTTCGGCAAACGGGCCGTTGTTGTTATCCATCGTGGTTTCGCCCTGTACCATGCGTGCGAGCGCATCGGTCAGGTCCTGGGCGACGACGCTCTTGCCTTTTTCGATGTCACGCAAGGCACTCACCAGCTCATCGGGCTCCATGTCTTTCAGCAGGTAGCCCTGTGCGCCTGAACGCAGTGATTTGATCAGGTCGGATTCTTCATTGCTGGTAGTGAGCATGACCACCGGGATGGCCTGAGTTTTTTCGCGCAGTGTTTTCAGCACATCAAGGCCGCCCATGCCGGGCATGCGCAGGTCGAGCAGGATAATGTCGGGATTGAGGCGCGTGGCGAGTTCGATGCCTTCATTGCCATCGGCGGCAACACCGATAACCTCGATGTTGCGTTGTTCCAGCA
>JBATHJ010000616.1:0-1549 GCA_049666625.1 Gammaproteobacteria bacterium
CACTTTAACGCGTCGATCAGTTGTTGTAATAGTGGAGACATTTAACGCGTAATGAAAAGTGAAAAATGAAAAATGAAAAATGAAAAATGAAACATAACTGATAGCGCTGTTTTATCCGTGTTTATCTGCGTTCATCAGTGGATATTTAAGCACTAGAACGGCAGCTTCATTCCGCCTGGCAGGTTCATGCCTGCGGTTACGCCTGACATGCGGTTTGCGCTTTCCTGTTCGATTTTGCGCACCGCGTCGTTGACTGCTGCCGCGAGCAGGTCTTCAATCATTTCCTTGTCGTCGCTCATCAGGCTGTCATCCAGTGAAACGCTGCGCAGTTCGTGGCGACCATTCATGATCACTTTTACCATGCCGCCGCCGCTCTGGCCTTCGACTTCCATGCTGGCAATTTCCGCCTGCGCTTTTTGCATGTCTTCCTGCATTTTTTGCGCCTGCTTCATCAGGTTACCCATTGCACCTTTCATAACATCACCTCTTACTTTTTTTCAGGTATCAGATTCAACCGGCTTTACCGAGCCGGGAATAATTTCTGCGTTCATGGTTTTTTTCATCATCTGTACAAAACCATCGTTTTCAATCGTATTTTCGGCCTGCTGCTGGCGCTCATCGCGTTCGCGCGCGCCGGTTTGTGCCGGGGTTTCTACCGGCAGCGCCTGCTGGTCGGCGAGTTCTATCTGCAGGTTAATTTCTGCATCATAATATTCTGACAGCGCACTCTGGATGCGTTTTTCCGCCTTGGGATTGCGCAATTGTTTGTAGCGTGAATCGAGCGCCAGCACAATGGTGTTGGCTTCGCGCTTTTGCAATACGCAGTTTGCCGCGAGCTGTTTGACCATGCCGCTGATGGCGAGCTGTTGCATAATCTGCGCCCAGTCGCCGTCTACGCGTGGTGTTGCAGGCCGCTCTGCAACGCGATCGGCTGCCGGTGTTTTCTGCGGCGCTACTTCAGTGGCCTGCGGTTTTTGCCTGGCTGCCGGTGTTTTCACTGCGGGCGCGGGTGTTGCCGTGGTCAACTGTGGCGCGGCTGACTGAGGCGTGGCTGATTGAGCTGTGCCGGTCGCCGACCCCACCAGGTTCGGCGCCTGCGCCGGACGGAACGCCAGCATGCGCAGCAATACCATTTCGAAGCCACTGCGCAAATCCGGCGCCAGTGGCAGGTCGCGGCGCCCAATCAGGCCGATCTGGTAAAACAGCTGGATGTCCTCGGCACTGGCCTCGGCCGACAGGGCGATCAGTTCATCGCGCGCACTGACATATTCATCGAGCACTTCGGGCACGGATTTGGCCAGCGCCATGTGGTGCAGCAGGCTGAGTAATTCGGTGAGTACATTTTCAAAATCTGGTGTCAGTTCGCCGAGCCGGTCGACTTCGCCGAGCACCGCGGCGGCATCGCCGCTAAACAACGCACGCACAATCGCCAGGATACGATCACGTGATATCGAACCCAGCATGTCGCGCACGTCCTGCTCGCGCACTTCGCCAGCGCCAAAGGCCAGCGCCTGGTCGAGCAGGCTGAGGCCATCGCGCATGCTGCCGT
>JBATHJ010000617.1:0-2784 GCA_049666625.1 Gammaproteobacteria bacterium
TTGTTTATCGAATAAGGCATAGATCTTGCGTTAGTTCCGCGTAGAAATGTAAATGTTTTCAAATCACAGGATTAAAATGATGATTACACTCAATCAAATTATTCGCAGTCGTGCAGGATTTGTCACCGCCGCCGCTGCACTGATACTCAACCTGTCGCTTGCACATGCCGTACCATTCAACCCAAATGTTGTGATCACTGGAAGCAACGCCTTTGATATGAATGAGAGCTTCAATGCCTCGGGTGGATTCAGCATGGTTTCGGGTGGCACCACAACAAACTCAAGCTATAGCTATAACACAGTCACTGAACTCTCTGAAGTCACTGGCGGCGGCAATCCGCTGGCTGGCGCACTCACCGACACTGGCGATGGCTTTGGTTTTAACGGTACAGCGAGTGCAACTGATGATGCTTTCCTCATCGGTTTCGACACCTCGATCAATATCATAAACAACTCATCGTTCATGCAGACTGTTGTTTTCAGGCTGACTTTCAGCAATATGGTCAATGCCGATGACCCTGCTGGTTATGATCCAGATGATCTAGATAACGATTTTACTGAAGCCTATGCCAGGTCAAACTTGTTCTTGTCTGATGACATTATTAACGATGATATATTCTTCAGTGACCTGACATCTGATACAAATCCATCAAACGGTGATTTGATCGGCGACGTGGCGATAGACCCTCCAAGTTTTGGAGCATCACTCGCAGAAAACGGCGACCTGTTATTTACCTACATAATGAATCCATCAGATGAAGTGAACCTGCTTTTGAGCTGGGCACTGGAGGGCGAGGACTTAGCAGGCGGACTGGCAGAAGGCAATTTGAATGCTTTCCTGAGTGTTGATCGTGTAGTTCCAGTGCCAGGTGCATTATGGCTGATGCTGTCAGGCATGCTTGTACTGATACGCGTTGCACGGAAATAAATAACTTAACAGATCATTAAATTAAATTATGGGTTAGATACATAACTAAAACACAGCCCATATACCAGGAGAGGACAAATGTTAAAAAAATCATTGGAAAACAGATCCATCACTGCACTGATAAGCGCCAGTGCACTCACAATGGGAATCGGCTTTAGTCAGCCTGCACAGGCTTCCGAACCCTTCCTTGCTGAAATCGTCATGTTCGGTGGCAACTTTGCCCCGCGTAGCTGGGCGCTCTGCCAGGGCCAAATACTTTCAATCAATTCAAATCAGGCGCTGTTCTCACTTCTTGGCACAACGTATGGTGGCGATGGCCGCACCACTTTTGGGTTGCCTGATCTGCGTGGGCGTAGCCCGATTGGCGCAGGAAATGGGCCCGGTCTTGCTGCTTACAGTCTGGGTCAAAAAGGTGGCACTGAAAATCACACGCTATCTGTTGGCCAGACGCCATCACACAACCATGGTGTCACGTTAAACGCGACCAACGAACGCGGCGATTCAGAATTCCCGAATGATGTTGTCGGTGATCCACCGGTAGAGTTCAGGAATGTACTGGCAACCAAGGCGCGCACCAAAATCTACAAAGTCGATCCACCCGAAGTAGGCACAAACTCGACAGTACCGATGAGCAGCAAATCGATAACGCAAAATAATATGGGTGGCAACCAGCAATTTAGCCTGCGTGATCCGTACCTTGCCGTGAATTTCATCATTGCCACGCAGGGCACTTTCCCGTCGCGTAATTAAGCGGGTAGTTTTATAATGTTGAATAACTCGCCGGGTTTACCCGGCGAAGTTTTGTCTGCCCTGCCTGAAACCTGGATAAACGAGCCGTGAAATGAAACGTTTTTTGATTTTAAGTCTGCTGACATTTCTGCTAACAGTGGCCGGTACAGCAAACGCCGAAATGGGTCGAGAAGTACGCCAGGCGCAAAAGCTGCTGGCTGATGGTGATTATGAGCAGGCGCTCAAGGAATACATGCGTGTCGCCGAGGAAAAAAACAACCCGCTGGCGAAACATGCGATCGCCATGTTCTATGACTTCGGCTGGGGCCGAACACCTGACCCGGTGAAAGCCTGCGAATGGCACGAGCAGGCTGCAAAGGGTGAAATACCTGCTGCGGCCGAGGCACTTGCACGCTGCTATGCCGAGGGCATTGGCCGTGATGTAGATTATGCACAGGCAGCGGCCTGGTACCAGAAGGCCGCAGATCTGGGTATTCACTCTTCTTTGTGCTCGCTGGGTGCGCTCTATATCACCGGCCAGGGTGTTGAAAAAGATCCTGCCAAAGGCCTGTCCTTGTGCCAGCAGTCTGCTGAACAGGGATCGGTGCCGGCGATGCTGCGGCTGGCGCGGTTTTATATGCACGAAGCCGAGGTGCGCAATTATGAAGCTGCGCTGCACTGGTACTCCAACGCGGCGAGTTACCAGTCTGTTGAAGCCGAGTATCAGCTGGGCGTAATGTTGCGTGATGGACTGGGCATTAACAGAGACCCGATGGTGGCGCGTTCATGGTTCGAACTGGCAGCGAGCAAGGGCTATGAGCCCGCCTGCTTTGAAACCGCGGCGCTGTACATCAATGCACCTGTCAATCCAGAGACTGGCTTATGGCATGAAGATGATCTTGCCAGGGCTTACCTGTGGCTATCCATTACCCTGAAACGCACGCAAGATGCTGAACAACGCAAGCTGGCCAGTGAAATGATGGACAAGGTACTCGAGTTTATGCCAAAGACCTGGAACGCCGCGCTTGATGAAAAAGTGGATGCTTATCTCAAACAGTTTCCAGCTGCAGCTGTAGAGACAAAATAGATTTATAGTTACTACGATGTTTTCCGATGCGCCAGTTTTA
>JBATHJ010000618.1:0-4935 GCA_049666625.1 Gammaproteobacteria bacterium
GCTATATTTAGCTAAATTCGTGCCGAATCGCCCTGTGAAGGGGAATTTTTATACTTATGCGCTACACTCCTGAAAAGTACAAACAAGGGGAGCGAAGAGTGAACATAAAATCAAAACAATTTCGGGCTGTGCTGGCGGTTAATTTACTGGCGCTGGGGCTGGCGGCCTGTTCAAGTTCGCCTGCACCGTGGAGCCGTCCTGATACCTCACCGTGGACAGATAAACGCGCCGCTGAAGCGAGTACTGTGCCCGATGATGAAATCGTTGTGCAGGAACCGGTCATTTATGAGCCTGCCCCGGTTGTCTACGAACCAGATCCAGTTGTGTACGAGCCTGTGATCGATGTACCGCCCCCCGCGGGTGTTGAGGCGCGTTCGGTCGTATCTGACATTAATAACGAGCAACGCATTATGTCCCTGCCGGGCAATCATTATGCCGTCCAGGTCTATGCCAGTACCACGCTCGAGAGCATGGATAAATTCAAGAACCAGAATATGCTGGACGATCTGCTAACAGTGAAAACCGACCGCAATGGCAAGACCATGTATGTACTGGTCGACGTCCATGAAACCCGTGGCAGTGCGCAGCTGGCAGCGGCAGAGCTGGAACGCAAGATAGGCAGCAAGCCCTGGGTTCGCTCAGTCGCAGGACTGCAGAAAGTCGTACAGCAATAATTCTTCAAAGTTGTGTGTATCAGGAAGGCCGGTTTTCCGGCCTTCTTTTTGCGTGATAGAGAACCACGCAGGCATTCTGAGTGTCGAATTACCCTGATTAATGCCGCGCAGGTTCGACAGCTACGTAATAACACCTGGCATCCATATATCGACCGCGCGACGCGTGGATAAACAAGCACGTCAAGACAGCGTAGAATCAGCAGTCAGTTGACTGATAAACTACGCAGGCCGGTACAATTCAATATCTGCAGAGTCAGCAGGCGAGTTCAACCTGAAAAAGAAGATAATATGCTTTTAGCTTTAGCCACTCGACGCATGCCCGCAGGGCCCGGATTTGCTTCAGTCATTCTCCTGATGCTAATCGTCAGCGGTTGTGGACAGTATGTTTCGAATGCCAAAAAAGAATTCGCCGAAGGCCTCTCGGCCACGATTCTCGAGCATGATGACAGCGAGACCATCAAACAGGCGATGCCGGCCTACATGGTGCTGGTGAGTAGCATGATTCGTTCGGACCCGGATAACGTCGGCCTGCTGATGTCAGGTGCAAAGCTCTATGGCGCTTATGCATCGGTATTTGTGGAAAACAAGGACCGCCAGCGCGTGCTGTCTTCAAGGGCATTTGAGTATGCCAGTCACGCGCTGTGTGTTACCCGGCCGACTAGTTGTGATATGCGTAAAAATTCATATCACCAGTTTGAGCTGTCGCTTGAACAATTTAATAAAGCCGATGCAGGCGTGCTGTTTTCACTTGGCAGTGCCTGGGCTGGCCTGATCCAGGCCAGTAGTACAGACTGGAATGCGATCGCTGAGTTACCGCGCGCCAAAGCTGTAATCGAACGTGTACTGCAACTCGATGAGACAATAAATAATGGCGACGCGCACATCTACATGGGTGTAATGCAATCGCTGCTGCCGGAATCCATGGGTGGTAAACCCGAGCTGGCCAGGCAGCACTTTGAAAGAGCGATCAAGATATCGACAGGCGTTAACCTGATGGCCAGGCTGATGTATGCAGAAAAATATGCGCGCCTGGTATTCAATCGCGAATTGCATGACAGCTTGTTAAAAGAAATACTCGAAACAGACATCAGCAAGTCTGACAACAGGCTGATTGATGTCGTCGTGCAGGAGCGCGCACGGAAATTGCTGGCGAATGCGGATGATTACTTTTGAATGATTACTTTTTATGGGTAAGCAAACCGTATGCACCTGCTGAAATTATCACGGGCGGAAAAATGAAAAAAAATAAAGTCACGCTATTCCTTATGGTTTCAACAGTGCTCGTTGCTATGCTGGGGAGTTTATCTGCCAGCGCACTGGTGTTGAAAGTAGCCACTATCTCACCCGACGGAACAGCCTGGATGCAGAAAATGCGCGACGGTGCTGACGAAATCAAAAAACAGACCCAGGGCAGGGTGGAGATCAAGTTCTACCCGGGCGGCGTCATGGGCAGTGATGAAAATGTGCTGCGTAAAATCCGCATCGGGCAATTGCAGGGCGGCGCGGTCACCTCGGGCAGCCTGACCAATATATCCAAAGATATCGATATTTACGGCTTGCCGTTTCTGTTCAGTTCGCTTGAAGAAGTTGACCACGTGCGTAGCCAGATGGATTCGGTCCTGAAGCAGCAGCTTGAATCAAGCGGGTTTGTCTGTTTCGGCCTGGCTGAAGGTGGTTTTTCCTACATGATGTCAAATAAAGCGCTGCGCACTGTTGATGATGTGCGCGACCGCAAAGTATGGGTGCCCGCAGGTAATGATGTTGGCGAAGCCGTGTTTAGCAGTGCCAACATATCGCCGGTTTCATTGCCAATATCCGATGTGCTGACCGCCATGCAGACGGGATTGATTGATACTATTATTACTTCGCCCATTGGTGCGATCGCCCTGCAGTGGCATACCAGGGTTAAATATGCAGTCGATGTACCGCTTATATATTATTCAGCCCTGCTGGTTATCGACAAACAGGCCTTTTCAAAACTCAATACTGAAGATGCCGCCATCGTACGTTCGATTATGGAAGCCAGGTTCAGGGAAATCGACAGGCAAAATAGACAGGACAATATTGCGGCGCGCAAGGCCCTGCAAAACCAGGGCATAGAATTTATCAAGCTGACGGATGCATCGCTAAAAGAGTGGCATGCCATCGGCGAACTTGCGATGAAAAAACTGGAGAAAAAAAACAGTTTCACACAATCAATATATGACCAGTTAATTCGCAGTTTGCGCGCCTCGGCAGCTGCTAATTAAGCCAGCCGCCGTTCCATGAACAGACGCGTTGCCAGGGCCTTAATATGGATCAATAAGATTGAGGACTGGTTTCTGATAATCATGCTGGCAGTTATGGTACTGCTGGCAGTGGCGCAAATTATTTACCGCAATTTTTTTGATTCAGGTGTAGCCTGGATTGATCCATCCCTGAGAATACTGGTGCTGTGGGTCGCACTCTCCGGCGCGGTCATCGCAACGCGCACAGACAATCATATCCGCATCGATTTTTTCACCCGCTATATGTCAGCCGCCGCCTGTAAATTGATACAGCGCGCTGTCTATGCGTTTTCAGTCGTCGTGTGTATTTTCATTTCCTGGCACGCGTTTCGCTTTGTGCAGATGGAATATGAGTACGGCACTGAAGCATTTACCGGGATGAAAGCCTGGGTGACGCAGCTGGTAATCCCTGGCGGATTTTTTATGATGGCAGTGCGCTACCTGATGTTATTCATCTCGCCGCCGAAAGTGAGAAAACGCTGATGGCCATCGGGATGTTCATGGTGGCGCTGCTGGTCGTGCTTGGCGTACCGCTGTTTATTGTTATCGCCAGTAGCGCACTCTACGGATTTTCACGATCGGGCGTTGACCTGTCAGTGATTGCGATTGAAATTTATCGCATTGTCGACACCCCCATCCTGGTGGCGATCCCGCTGTTTACCCTGGCGGGCTACCTGCTGGGTGAGAGCAAGGCCTCGGAGCGGCTGGTGAAACTTACCGACGCGATGATGGGCTGGATGCCCGGCGGCCTTGCGATTGTGTCGTTGTTTGCCTGCGCTTTTTTTACTGCACTCACTGGTGCGTCAGGCGCCACCATTATCGCCCTTGGCGCTATTCTTTATCCTGCGATGAAACAGGCGGGATATGCCGAAAAATTCAATCTTGGCTTAATCACATCATCGGGCAGCCTGGGTCTGCTGTTCCCGCCGTCGATCGCGCTCATCCTGTATGGCGTGATTGCGCAACAGATGGATATTGGCCAGCCGGTGGCGATAGATGACCTGTTCCTGGCGGGTTTGTTGCCAGGCCTGCTGATGTTGCTGATGCTCACCGGCTGGAGTGTGTATAGCAGTACCCGACCCGCAACAGTCATCCGCAGGACCGAGTTTTCCATGGCCAGATTAGTATCTGCGCTCAGGGAATCGCTCTGGGAATTGCCCATGCCGCTGGTATTGATCGGCGGTATTTATGGCGGTTATTTCGCTATCTCGGAAGCCGCGGCGGTATCGGTGTTATACGTGTTTATTGTCGAAGTGGTGATCCTGCGAGAAGTCCCGCTAAGAAAACTGCCCAACATTATGCGCGATTCGATGGTGCTCGTCGGTGGTGTGCTGGTTATTCTCGGGGTTTCGCTGGCATCGACGAATTACCTGATTGACGCAGAGGTGCCGAATAAATTATTTGCGGTAGTACGCGAACACATCGACAGCAAGCTGACTTTCCTGATAGTGCTCAATATTTTCCTGCTTGGGCTTGGCATGATCCTGGATGTTTTCTCCGCGCTGGTGATTATCGTGCCACTGATCCTGCCCATGGCGGTGGGCTATGGTATTCACCCGATACACCTCGGCATTATCTTTCTTGCCAATATGCAAATCGGTTATTTCACCCCGCCGGTGGGCATGAACCTGTTCATCGCCAGCTATCGATTCCACAAACCGGTCACCGAGCTGTACGCGGCTACCATACCGTTCATGATTATCCTGATGATCGCGGTGTTGATTATTACTTACTGGCCGGAGTTGTCGCTGTACCTGGTGGAAAATAAAAATTAAAAGCTTTTTGCCACAGAGGCCACAGAGGCCACAGAGGCCACAGAGGCCACAGGGGAAAACGAATTAAATTTAAAACAATAATTATGGTCGTAAAGGCAAAGTAAGATGTTAAGTGAATTTAATGATATTCATTGCCCGTACTGTGGCGAAAAAATTGAACTGTTTATTGATAGTTCGATAGACGAGCAGAGTTATATCGAAGATTGTTCGGTGTGCTGT
>JBATHJ010000619.1:0-2118 GCA_049666625.1 Gammaproteobacteria bacterium
CCGCGGGCCCGGCGATCAACCCGTTGATCAAGATTATCAACATCGTCGCTCTTATGATGGTGCCGATGCTGTAATCACCGCAACACCTCGAAAAAAAGCCCCGCATTGCGGGGCTTTTTTATCTCTGGATTCCATGTACTGGTAAAAATAATCCTGCACACCTGGTGATGCGCACATTGACAGGGAAATTGATCTGTATCATTGTAAAGCGCGCGCAGAAACTTCACTGTGACTATAAGGCTGCTGACGATGTAGTGGGCGTTGGCGCTGTTTGAATGTTTGTTTCTTTTTTCCATAATCGACGATGACCAATATGCCTTCACACCAGACTATAAAACAACAACTGCTCGACTTACGCGCAGACTACACCCGACGTATTGATGCTATTGATGCCGATGTGCATCACAAATCCGAACCGGTCGAAAAAGATTTTGCCGAACAGGCCACGCAACGCGAAAATGATGATGTGCTCAATGCGCTGGAAAGCGATGCCCGGCAAACAGTGATTTTGATTGATCGCGCACTGGTTAAAATTGATAATGGCAGTTACGGTATTTGCGCCGAATGTGGCGAAGACATTTCAGAAGCACGACTGAAAACCATCCCTTTTGCTACGCTCTGCATCAAATGCGCTGACAAGGTCGGCTGACAGGCAATTGCCACCCACTGGAAACTTCACCAGGCCGGTGCGGTCATGGCTTTATAACCGCGGAGATTTGCCATGAGAATTCTGCCCCTGCTTTGCCTGCTGCTGTTTTCCCTGTCCACCCAGGCCGCCACCTCGCTGGCAACGTTTGCCGGCGGCTGTTTCTGGTGCATGGAACCGCCGTTCGACAAACTCGACGGCGTGCTCTCGACAACCTCGGGTTACACCGACGGTCACAAAATAGATCCGACTTACAAAGAAGTCTCCGCCGGAACCACCGGGCACACCGAAGCCATTCAAATCGAATACGATCCGGCCATCATCAGCTACGAGAAATTACTCGCGGTGTTCTGGAAAAATATCGACCCGACTGCGCTTGACTACCAGTTTTGTGATCACGGCAGCCAGTACCGCTCGGGCATTTTTTATCACGATGAAGAACAGAAAAACGCTGCCGATAAATCGCTCGCAGCACTGAAAAATACCAAACCCTTCGCGCAGGACGTGGTGACAGAAATCACCGCCGCCAGTCGTTTCTATCCGGCCGAGGACTACCACCAGGATTATTACCAGAAAAATCCCCTGCGCTATAAATACTACCGATACGCCTGCGGCCGTGACAGCCGGCTTGACGAACTCTGGGGCAAGGACCGATAAATTGGACACCCTGATTGAGACCTCGCTCACAGTTCGGCTATAAGGCTGAGCGGCGGTGGCTGCAACAGTGACCTGATACTCGTTTTTCATCTGCGCACACAGATAGGCTTGCTCCACACCTGAGGGGGAGGGAGCGCTTATGAAAGCCAGATCACCGCAGCTGGATGATAATGATTATCGATTGAATGCCATCGTCGACAGTAATTGCATGATTTGCCTGGTCGCCCTGATCCTGATTATTCTCGGCATATCCCTGGCCATCATGTTCAGCTATTCGGCATAAGCGTTCTCACCGCACTGCTGCCTGCCCACTCCACTGCTTGCGCACTCAGCGCACTGGCAGCTGCTGCTACACCTCGCCCGGCCTCTCCCCCTGAGCACCACCCCCCCGAAGCAATCGCCACAATGACAGGCTCATGTGCGCTGCTGGCAGGAATGCCACCCGGGTAATTGATGTATCTCAGACGGCAGGCTACGAAAGCGCACAGCTTTAAGGTAGAATGCGGCGCTCAAATTCATCACCGCAGAATATTCGCTTATCGAAATCAAACAGTTAAGCACTGTTGAGCCTTAAACAGCGTCTCTGCGATACGACCGGATTGCCACAAAATATAGACCGAACATTAGTTAACTGACTTTTATAAAACAGGGCTGGCCTCGCGGTCAGCGTGATAAGTCCCCAGGAGACATCTGATGATTAAACCTCATGGTTCTGACAAGCTGAACCCATTGTTCGTATACGACTCGAGTGAGAACGAAGCACTGCACAAGGAAGCCGAGGGCCTGGCTTCTATCACTGTCAGCTCGGCCACTGC
>JBATHJ010000620.1:0-1559 GCA_049666625.1 Gammaproteobacteria bacterium
GTATTGTCGTTTTTCGCCTACCAGGCCTTGTTGTATTACACCGTGAGCAGATCCATTTTATGACCCAGCGCAGCACGCAGCAGAATTATGCAGCACTCGGACTTGCCGTGATCGAAACCGAACTGGCAGCGGTTGAGGCCCTGAAAGCACGGCTCGACCATAGCTTCGAGCATGCCTGCGAGTTACTGCTCGGCTGTGAAGGCCGGATCGTGGTCACCGGTATGGGTAAATCCGGCCACATTGCCGGCAAAATCGCCGCCACCCTCGCCAGCACCGGCAGCCCGGCGTTTTTTGTCCATCCCGGTGAAGCCAGCCACGGCGACCTCGGCATGATTACGCCCAAAGACGTGGTACTGGCACTGTCGAATTCCGGCAATACCGGTGAAATCCTCACTATCGTGCCTATTATCAAGCGACTGGGCGTGCCCCTGATCAGTATGACCGGCAACCCCAGCTCGACCCTGGCGATTGAATCCGAAGTAAACCTGGATGTCAGTGTCGCCAGCGAAGCCTGCCCGCTCGGCCTGGCACCGACCGCCAGCACCACTGCCGCGCTGGTGATGGGCGACGCTCTCGCCATCGCCCTGCTTCAGGCACGCGGTTTTTCTGCCGCGGATTTCGCACTGTCACACCCCGGCGGCAGCCTGGGCCGCCGCCTGTTGCTGCATGTCGAAGACATCATGCATACCGGCGATGAAATTCCACAGGTGAGCGCTGACGCAACCGTGACACAGGCATTACTCGAAATGACCCGAAAAGGCCTCGGCATGACCGCGATTGTCGATGCGCAAAACAGGCTGCTGGGGGTATACACCGACGGTGACCTGCGCCGCACCCTGGACCGCAATATAGATATACATAAAACCATGATTTCAGAAGTGATGACTGCCGGCGGCAAACGCGTACACACACACGACCTCGCCGCCGAGGCCCTGAAACTGATGGACGACAGCAAGATCAATGCAGTGCTTGTTGTTAATGAAGACAACTCGTTGATCGGCGCACTGAATATGCACGACCTGCTGCGTGCAGGCGTGGTTTAAAAGCAATGAATAATTAATAATGAGTAATGAATAATTTAACCCCTAGTCAGCAACACAATCTAGTGAAGATATATTCATTACTGATTTTCATTATTCATTATTCATTATTCATTATTCATTGAGCTTGAAAATGCAGGACATACTGGAAAAAGCAAAAAACATAGAGCTGGTCATTTTTGATATCGACGGCGTGATGACCGACGGCAGCCTGTTTCTCGGCGATGCCGGTGAAGAATACAAGGCATTCAACTCGCAGGATGGCCACGGTATGCGCATGCTGCAGGACGGTGGCGTGCGCGCGGCAATCATCACCGGGCGCAGCTCGCAGGTGGTCAAGCACCGCATGAAAGACCTCGGTGTCAGCCTGATCTACCAGGGCTATCGTGACAAGCGCCCCGCGTTTGAAGCGCTGATACAAAAAGTTGAACTCAGGCTGGACCAGGTCGCTTACGTCGGTGACGATGTGGTCGATCTGCCCATCATGACCCAGGTGGGCCTCGCCATCGCGGTTCAGGA
>JBATHJ010000621.1:0-1567 GCA_049666625.1 Gammaproteobacteria bacterium
GATGTATTGCGGCGAATGGCTGCAGAGCCACAGCCTGCATATACACATGCTGGCGGCGCCGGATTTCCTTGGCTATAACAGCGTGATTGAAATGTCGCAGGAATACGGCGATGAAGTTCGCCGCGGACTAAAACTGCAGGGACTGGGCAATGACCTGATTCGACTCATCGGCGGTCGCTCGGTGCACCCGGTGAATGTTCGCGCCGGTGGTTTTTTTCACGCGCCCGAGGAAACAAAGGTCAGCAAACTGCTCGGCCGTCTCAAAGCGGCACAACAGGATGCGGCTGATCTCGTACGCTGGACCGCCACGCTGGACCTGGCAGACGATGAACAGGACTTCACCTCGGTATCATTACACCACGCCGATGAATACGCCATGAACCGCGGCCGGCTTGTTTCAGACCAGGGCCTCGATATCGCGATTGATGCTTTCGACGATCACTTTCGCGAACTGCACATGCCGCAGAGTACTGCACTGCACTGTCTGTTACACGACCAGGCCTACCTGGTCGGACCACTGGCACGATTGAATAATAACCTCGACAGCTTGCCGGAAGACACACGAGCATTGCTCGATAGTACCGGCATAGCTTTCCCGTCACGCAATATGTTCCACAGTATTGTTGCGCGCGCGCTGGAAATTCATTACGCCTTAAATGAAGCCATTCGCCTGCTGCAAAACTATCAGCGCCCTGAACGTGCATTCCAGGACATTCAGATCAGGGCCGGCGTTGGTTATGGTTGTACAGAAGCGCCACGCGGTTTCCTCTGGCATAGATATGAACTGAATAATAACGGCGAGGTCGTGTCAGCGCGCATTGTTCCGCCCACCAGCCAGAACCAGGCACGCATCGAACAGGATATCGGCAATGCATTAAATCATTTCGGGCTGGACAATAAAGATTCTGCACTGCAATTGCACGCTGAAAAAGTGATTCGCAATTACGATCCCTGCATTTCCTGCGCGACGCATTTTTTAAAAATGAAAGTTGATAGAACAACGCCTGATACTGTAAGCACTAACGAACCTGTCAGGCATGGTGCTTCATTGCCCGCGACCTTAATTGCTATCGGCTCACCGTACAGCCCGGATGACATTGCCTGGACACTGGCTGATAAACTGCAACAGATTATTTCGGATAAGAACATCAAACTGATCAAGCTCGACCGGCCAGGCACCGACATACTCAATCACCTGAAACAACCCGGCACGGTGTACCTGCTCGACGCGGTACTGGTTGACGAACCATTGCAGCAACTAATCGTTAAGCACGCTGATCAGTTCATTGCTGACGACAATACAATTTCGTCGCATGACATCGGTCTCGCCAGCGCATTACAGCTCGCCGCACAACTCGGGCAGGACCTGGATAACGTCATGGTAATCGGTATTCCCGTAATCCAGAGTGGAAACGAAATCTCGGTGACGATATCAGTCGATACTTTGCTGGAACAAGCTAGCGAGATATTTAAAACGCAGTGAATATCGTTACTGCCATCCACTGAATATTTATACTGCCTGGGACAACGTTGATGTAAACGGTGCGCACGGCGCACCCTACTGGCA
>JBATHJ010000622.1:0-1848 GCA_049666625.1 Gammaproteobacteria bacterium
GACTGCCAGGTGCCCTACGAAACTTTCGACAGCATCCTGGAAAACCTGTTACAGAATGCGCGCGAAAAACGCATACACGAACCCGGCATTACCATCTCGGTCAGTATGAGTTGCAAGCAGAGCGCAGGTGCATCCATGGTGTCACTCAAGGTGTGCGATTCAGGCTCAGCAATCAGTGATGAAATTAAACAGCCATTATTTCACGAACCGCTGCAATCTGAATCGGGTTTTGGTATTGGCTTATACCAGTCGCGGCAGCAGGCTGAGCGGAATGGATATAATTTAAGTTTGAGTGAAAACAATCCTGGGAAGGTTTGTTTTATGCTGGAGAACAATTTTAAAACTACCGGGTGAGTCATTTCAGGGTGGTAGCTGACCTGCCTCCACCATCTTGGCTTTAAGTTCGTACTCGGATATCCAGATTAACAGATCGTCAAACTCACCGACGGCTGCATCGACACCCGCCTCTGTTTTTTGGCGCGACATGTATAGCTGATCAGCGCCATCGGCATTTTCAACTTCGTCGATATTAGCTACCGGCACCACCGGTGTAAAAACATTCTGTACATTCAATGTCCCGTAGCCATTCTTTCCATGCGAGACTATTACGGCAACTGCATTTGAGCTTATCGTAGTAGCTACCGCACCGGTCCTTGTATCTATAGTGCTGGCTACGCCTGCTGTTGTCAGCGTAAAACCGTTGGCACCGATGTAGTCCTGGCTGACCCAGTAGGTATAGCGGTTGTTCCAGGCGTCACTGAATCCTAGCCCCAGTGTCCGCCACGGCAAATTACCAACATACACATCATTGTCACACTCAGTTGGATCTAAGGGATCAATATCTGCGCGGCCATCATTCGGCTCGTTTGGAGCTGTGACATCCAGGAAACTTCTGAGATCCGGACAGGGCAACGCCGGATTACCCTGGCTCATGGCATAACCATACAGCGCCTGTTTTATGACCTCCAGTTCATCGGTTGTTTCAGCGCGGCGCGTGGTGTCAATTCTTCCACCCAGAGTCGAGAGGAAAGTACCTGCAAGTACGCCGACGATTACCAGCACTACTGCGAGCTCGATCAGGGTGAATCCTGATTCGTCCCCTTTATAGGTTGCTAGGCTCAATAACATTTTACTGCCTGAAGATCATTAGCAATTGCTTCATTCGTTATGCACCACATATAATCGTTCGAGTTATCAGGGTCTGTTGACTGATAATAATCAGCCTCTGTTCCAATGGCAGCATTAAATACCGCATCATTATTATTTTCCAGGTAATTGCTTATCACAGCCTTATCATCAACGTCACCTATAGGTGGCGGTGCATTGCGGCTCTGACCTGGCCTTCTACTGGACGAGTAAAAAACGATACCCGCGCGCGCAATTGGTGTGGCCGTATAAGGATATGGGTCAACTGTAATACAGTCGTTGACCACTGTATTGCATTCTGTTATTGGTGCTGGAGCAGGAACTGGCTCATAGACTTCGGATAGCGCATAATAAAAATGATCTTTCCAGTTTTCCCAAAGCTTTCTATATTCATCATTTGCTGCAAAAGTTACAACAGTACCATCATCCAGTGTGAGTGATTGACATTCGGTTCTATCTAACAGTATATCTCCAGCCACACCAATTACTGCATTTGAATCATCTATTTGATACGGAAAACGACCAGCATACAAAATTGAACCATCAGTATAGTTAACATCCTCTTTGTAATCATCACCTGCAAAGTCTAGTGGTGCCGGCCATGGAAGCCGTCGTACCGAATTATTTTTTGAGTATTCGACCAGACACATAGCTAATGCCTGGGTCAGATTATCCATTTTCGTAATGAAATCAGTTCTTCTA
>JBATHJ010000623.1:0-2522 GCA_049666625.1 Gammaproteobacteria bacterium
GGTCATACTGCGAACTCTTACACTGGTGATTTCCTGACGCTCTGGGGTGCTGACGGCACTTTCCTCACCGTCGATGACCCGAGTGATCCGACCAAAAAGGCAGGAACGTTCTGGGAAGCAAAAGTGGGCATGGACATGGTTGCCCATGTTGTACCCGTACCCGCAGCTGTCTGGTTGTTCGGCAGCGGTTTGCTCGGCCTGATAGGTGTTGCACGACATCGCCAGCTTACCTAGTTCAACGACTCCGAAAGGAGAGGTATAGGTCTCGGAGATTTTTCGGGATATGCAAGTCTCTCTCATTTTAACCGGCGCAATAGCGCCGGTTTTTTTTCGTGCTGAGTATTTTCACTGCGCTCGCAAGTTAAAACTTATCCACAATTCCGGTGGATAAGTTTGTGGATACCGGCTTGAGTACTGCGCGCGGGCTGATGGCGCGGTGTTTTACCAGGAATGACTGAAGTTTAACCAGGTTTTGGTTTGTGAGATTCACGCAGTTGACAATGCAACAGGTATAATGCCGCCTCAATTCTGCTGGACTTTATTCTGTTATGTCTCTTGTGCGCTTACGCAATATCAGTGTCAGTTTCGGTGGCCCGCCGATACTGGCTTCGATAAGTCTGAATATAGACAAGGGCGAGCGCGTGAGTTTGCTCGGGCGTAACGGTACCGGTAAATCGACCTTGCTGAAAGCGATTGCGGGAACAGTCAAAATTGACGATGGCGAAATTGAGTTTGCACCATCGATAAAAATTGCACAGCTCGAACAGGAAGTGCCGGGAACCACCGCGGGCAGTGTTTTCGATGTAGTTGCCTCCGGCCTTGGCGAGCAGGCAGAACTTTTAAAGGCATACCATCATGCAATCCATGCAATGGCGGTTGATGCCAGCGAAAAAGCCATTACAGAACTGGGGCGCCTGCAGCACAAAATTGAAGATGCTGGCGCGTGGCAACTCAATACCCAGGTAGAAACTGTACTGACCCGTATGCAGCTCGACGGCGATGCGGTATTTGCCGAGCTTTCCGGCGGCATGAAACGGCGCGTGATGCTGGCGCGTGCGCTGGTCATAGAACCTGACCTGTTATTGCTCGACGAACCGACCAATCACCTTGATCTCGCGGCGATCGAATGGCTTGAGCAACAGGTACTCGAATTTGGCGGCGCAGTCCTGTTTATCACCCATGATCGCAGTTTCATGCGCAGACTGGCGACGCGCATCATTGAGCTTGATCGCGGCCGGCTGATCTCGTTTCCGGGCGATTACGATACCTACTTGCGTCGTAAGCAGGAATTGCTCGATGCGGAAGATGAGGCCAGCAAGCAGTTTGATAAAAAACTGGCGCAGGAAGAAGTCTGGATTCGACAGGGCATCAAGGCGCGGCGCACGCGGAATGAAGGCCGTGTGCGCGCACTGGAAAAAATGCGTGATGAACGCCGGCAACGCAGAAACACTGTCGGCAATGTCGATATGAAAATCGTCAGCGGTGAGCGTTCCGGCAAACTGATTGCGGAAGCCGAAAACGTGAGTTTTTCCTATGAAGGCAAAGCCCTGATTCGTGACCTCAACACCACCGTCCTGCGCGGCGACAAAATCGGCATCATCGGTCCCAACGGTGCTGGCAAAACCACGCTGCTGCAACTATTGCTCGGCAAACTCAAGCCGCAGTCCGGGCAGATCAAGACCGGCACCGGGCAGACGGTGGCGTATTTTGATCAATTGCGTGCCCAGCTCGATGAAGAAGCCAGCGTGATCGATAATGTCTCGCACGGGCGTGAATTCATCGATATCAAGGGCAAGCAGAAACACATCATTGGCTACCTGCAGGATTTTTTGTTTGCCCCGGAACGTTCGCGTTCCCCGGTCAAGGCGCTGTCAGGCGGCGAGCGTAATCGATTGTTGCTGGCAAAACTTTTTTCAAAACCGGCGAATATCCTGGTGCTCGACGAACCCACCAATGATCTTGATGTTGAAACCCTGGAACTGCTGGAAGAACTGCTCATAGAATTTGACGGCACCCTGCTGCTGGTAAGTCATGACCGCGAATTCATCAATAATGTTGTCACCAGCACCCTGGTGTTCGAAGGTGATGGCCGTGTCAGTGAATACCCGGGCGGGTATGACGACTGGCAACGACAGAAAAAATCAGCCGCCTCTGGCAGAGCTCAAAAACCTTCGGCCGCGGGTACGGTTAGTAGCCGACAAAACAGCGTGGATAAAGCCGGCAAACCTGCGGCTAAAAAGCTGGGTTACAAGCAACAACGTGAGCTCGAATCCCTGCCGGCCAGTATTGAGCGACTTGAGTCGGAAATCGAAGCGCTGCAGGCCGAGATGGCGCAGCCGGCATTTTTTCAGAAACCCAAATCCGACATCGTCAAGATGCAGCAACTGCTGGCCCAAAAGCAGCAGGAACTCGGAAAATGCTACACCCGCTGGGAAGAGCTGGAATCTTCCTGACAGCTTTAAAAAATTAATTATCCGCAGATGAACGCACTAAAATGCCGGGAGCATTTTGAACGCACGATA
>JBATHJ010000624.1:0-1523 GCA_049666625.1 Gammaproteobacteria bacterium
CATATTCAGCTGATCCAAACTCGTTCAATCGTTTGCTGGCGCCTGCATCTACCCGAAATCCACCACCGCCCCTCGACGGTATACATGATGCAGCCGGCCCGGGCACGGTATTGTTACAAACGCCTAAATCTGCATTTGAGACCTTGCCCAAAGGCAAGTCAGGCAACTATGTAGACTGGGTGAAAGCCCTGGATGAAAAAAAATTAAACCCCCGCTATGACAGGACAGATCCAGATGCACTGCCGGTAGTTATGGATCTGAATATTGTGCGTGAGGTCAAGGGTTCTATGCCAAATGTTGTATACCCACACAAGCAGCATACCGAGTGGCTGGATTGCTCTAATTGTCATCCCGCCATATTTATACCGCAAAAAGGCGCGAACAACATCAGCATGGCGTCCATCCTGCTTGGCGAGCAATGTGGTGTCTGTCACGGCAAAGTGGCTTTCCCGGTGTCTGAGTGCCGGCGTTGTCATTCTCAGCCAAAAACTGAAGAAGCAGCTGCTGCCACGGGCAAGCCGTAGGGTGTCCGGATGAATATATCTAAATTAACTATGTGGTTAGATATGCGTCATATCCTGATGCTGATTACATTGCTGGTGAATTCGGCTGATGTGCGCTCACAAAGCCATATCAACGAAACGTCCGTTTATAACAAGCTCAAATTCTTTGCCTGGCTGGTTAAAGAGTCGCCTTCAGCTGTGCGCATAGCAGGCAGTAAGGATGCTGCTGCAATTGCATTATTGAATACTTCTGAAACATTGCTTGCAGCCGCGCAGCAAAACTATGATGCAGGTGAGCTGGAACAGGCTGATAAATCATTGTCGCTGGGGCTCAAACAAATGACCACGGCTTCGAGAAAAATAAAAGACCTGGATCGCGTCGAGGCTGCTCACCGGCAGTTATTTGAGCAATTGCAAAAACACGTAAAAACATTTGTAGAGGCATTCGAGCGGGTGGTGCAGGAGAAGGGCGATACTTCGGTCAATGCCATGCTCGACAGGAAACGTCTTAATGAGTTCATTAGTTCAGCAGATGAATTGTACGCGAATGCCCAACTTGCCGAGGCCAACCAGGCCATGCGACAGGCATCGGATATCATTGAAAATTCCCTGCGTGCTGCGCGTGATCGTGAAGTATTGTTGCATGAACTCACCTTTGGCAGTCTGCAGGAAGAATATGACTATGAGCGCGAGCGAAACAGCAGTTACGTGCTGTTGATTGACGTATTGCAGGACAAGACAGTTGTTTCCGATGCGAGCCGCGATTATATCAATACCATACTGTCGATGAATCAGAAACTGCAGCAAGAAGCACGCGCACTGGCCTCCCAGGGCGATCTGGCCCGGGCAATACATGTGCTGGAACAGGGCACCGATAAACTATCACGGGCTTTACGCGTGTCGGGCGCATCATTCTGAGGTTCAGTGGCTGACGCCCTCTGACAGTCTTCTCGCCAGCATGCGGTACTGATTTTATATGAGGTAACTATGTATTTACGTTCATTTGTTATTATCTTGATG
>JBATHJ010000625.1:0-2103 GCA_049666625.1 Gammaproteobacteria bacterium
GGTATCTGACATAGTGACGGTCTTGGGCGGAATGCGCGCAATCTTGGCAACTATATTTTCGATATCAGTCACTGTGACAGTTTTCTTGCCGGCCTTGCCATTCAGACGGCGGTTGGCACCGGCTTCGTCTATTACATCGATGGCTTTATCGGGCAGAAAACGGTCCATGATGTAACGTTCAGACAATTCAGCAGCTGCACGCAATGCATTGCCGCTGTATTTAACATCGTGGTGTTCTTCAAACCGTGTTTTCAATCCCTTGAGTATTTCGATGGTTTCTTCAACACTCGGTTCTTCGAGATCAATTTTCTGGAAGCGGCGTGCGAGAGCATGGTCTTTTTCAAACACGCTGCGGAATTCCGCATAGGTTGTCGAGCCTATACATTTGAGTTCACCCGATGCAAGCATAGGCTTGATCAGATTGGATGCATCCATAACACCACCCGAGGCCGATCCTGCGCCAATGATGGTATGAATTTCATCAATAAATAACACCGCGCCTTCCTTGTTCTTGAGTTGCTTGAGCACACCTTTGAGGCGTTTTTCAAAATCACCGCGGTACTTGGTACCGGCGACCAGCGAACCCAGGTCGAGCGAGTAAATCGTGGCATGCTTGAGAACATCAGGCACTTCTTTATCGACAATCTTCTTTGCCAGGCCTTCAGCCAGCGCGGTTTTACCCACGCCCGCTTCGCCCACAAGCAAAGGATTATTTTTTCTGCGGCGGCATAAGGTTTGTATGACGCGTTCTATTTCATTGTCGCGACCAATCAATGGGTCAATCAAACCCTGGCGCGCGCGTTGATTAAGATTGGTTGCAAAGTTTTCCAGCGGCTGGTTCTCAACATCAGCCGGTGCTTCTTCGCGTGACTCAGGTTCGACCTTGCCGGTACTACTGGAGACCTTGGTGATTCCATGTGAAATGTAATTCACAATATCAAGACGTGTTACATTTTGCTGGTTAAGCAAATAAACGGCCTGTGATTCCTGTTCGCCGAACATGGCAACCAGAACATTTGCACCAACCACTTCTTTACGGCCGGAAGATTGCACATGGAACACTGCACGTTGCAGCACACGCTGAAATCCTAATGTGGGCTGGACTTCACCGCCGACGACATCGCCGAATATGGGTGTATTTTTTTCAAGGTATTCACGAAGCTCTGAGCCCAGCTGATTTAAATCAGCTCCGCAGGCCTGCAACACAGTGTTTGCACTTGTGTTTTGCAGCAGTGCGAGCAACAGGTGCTCGACTGTTATGTATTCGTGTCGCTTGTCACGTGCTTCACTGAACGCGTAATTCAATGAGGCTTCAAGCTCCTTACTCAACATAACACCTACCTCTTGGTTAATAAATTATATGATACCTACACTTCTTCCATCGTACACATCAGGGGGTGCTGGTTGATACGTGAATATTCATTCACCTGGTCAACTTTGGTTTCAGCTATTTCATAGCTGTATATACCGCAGATACCCTTGCCCTTGGTATGCACCGCCATCATCACTCGCGTGGCTTTAGCGTGGTCCATACTGAAAAAACCTGTCAACACCTGAACAACGAACTCCATGGGAGTGTAATCGTCATTGAGCAAAATAACTTTATATTGCTTCGGCGGCTTGAGTTTTGGTCTCTCCTCTTCGACCGCCAGACCACTGTCGTAATCTGTGTCAGACTCATGTTGACTCATGTCTTACACCCAGTTTAGATCAAAGTTTTATTTTTTGCTTTATCGACACAAAAGTCCAGACCAGCGGATCACATTCCGTTACTAAATGCCACTACAGATGCTGGGCTTTTCGGCCAGACCACCGCTCGCCAACGATTGTAGAAAGTAATGGATTCGACCGATTGTATCGGGCGCTGTTCCGTAACGTGCTTCAAATAACCCGCCTGATGAATTCCGAATCGACGGCGCAACAAATCAGTCGAAACCTCGATTTCCAGGGACCAGGCTTATGTTCGGATGGGTCAGACAGGCACTACAGGCATGTAGCAGGTAGAGACCTGCTACCAGGTTGCTGAGGACTATGTTCACTGCCTGATTCAGAGTTACCGAAACAGTGGCACAAGCCAGCACTTCAGTCGCTTTTCATACATCG
>JBATHJ010000626.1:0-4576 GCA_049666625.1 Gammaproteobacteria bacterium
GGATAACGGCGAGCGGCAGGTCATTATTGCCCTGACTGCGAATGCGCTTTCGGGTGATAAGGAAAATTGCCTGCAATCCGGCATGGACGATTTTATAAGCAAGCCATTCAATTATGAACAAATGGAAGCACTGCTTGCTAAATGGGTGCAATAAGCGTTCTGTTTATAAGCACTCAATCGCGTGCCTGAAAGCCGTCATGTGATCACGTCAACGTCAATCTAAAAAGTCGAGAATCTCAGCCTCGATCGCCTGTTTTTCAATAATGCTTTTTTGTGTCACGGGTTTGTCAAACAGGCCATTAATGACAGCCGGGATCTTGATGTTTGCCTTATCGGCAATCGACTTGAGCGCATCAATATCATGTGCATCAACTTCACCTGTTAAAGCATTTGCAATCACGGGCGAAAACTTGGTCCATTCGGCGGTCGAGTAGGCAATCGTTTTCAACGGTTTTTCACGACAGGTGTCGTAGGCCTTGAAGCAGGTCGCGGTGTGCGGATCCATCAGGTAACCGTTGTCAAACGCCTGTTTGATGTAGGCCTTGCCTTCGGCGTCTTCGCAAAAATCAGCCGAGAATATGGCCTGTATTTTTTCGAGTTCGGCAGCGCTCAGGGCGTAGAATTTATCCTTGCTCAATGCCTGCATCAATTCTCTGGTACGCGCGGTGCCAAACATATCGAACAGAATGCGCTCGACATTGGATGAGATCAGGATATCCATCGCCGGTGAGGTTGTGGGCACCACGCCGATTGTCCGCAGATCATATTCACCCGTTGTGATAAAGCGCGTAAGAATATTATTTTTGTTGGATGCAATCAGGATCTTTTCAACCGGCAGGCCCATTTGCATCGCGTAATAACCGCCGAGTGCGTTGCCGAAGTTGCCGCTGGGCACATCCAGGTAAACTTTTTCACCGAGGTTAATCACGCCCTGGCGCACCAGTTCGAGATAAGAGTGAAAATGGTAAATCGTCTGGAAAATAATCCGCCCGAAGTTGACCGAGTTGGCCGCCGAGAGGTGAATATTTTTTGTTTTCAATTGTTGTTTAAACGTGTCTGAATCCAGCAGCCGCTTGAGCGCATTCTGGGTGTCATCGAAATCACCCCTGACGCCGATGACTTTAAGATTGGGCGCGTCTTCGGTCACCATTTGCAGGCGCTGCACATCCGAGGTGCCGCCAACTGGGTACATGCAGGCAACGCGCACGTTGGCCCTGTTCTTGAATGTTTCCAGTGCCGCGGGTCCGGTATCACCGGAAGTGGCCGCGAGGATCAGGTAATGCTCATCACGTTGCTGGGCAATGGATGACAGTACAATGCCGAAAGGTTGCAGCGCCATGTCTTTGAATGCACGTGTTGGCCCGTGATAGAGCTCGCTGATATACAGGTCATCTTTCACCCTGACAACCGGCACCGGGTTATTCGGGTCGTCAAACTGGTCGTAGAGTGCCAGCGCGCGCTCGATAACAGCAGCATCAATGTCGATTTCAAACCTCGCGAGGATATCCCGGGCGAGGCTTTTATAGTCGGCATCAAGCTGGGCGCTGAGAAATTCAGTTCCCAGCATCGGCAGTGATTCGGGTGAATACAGCCCGCCAAACGATGAAATCGGTGACAGGATCGCTTCCGAAAAGCTGATTTTTGCCGGGTGCTTGCCGTCATTGCCGCGGGTTTCGATGAATTTCATTGTCGGTCCTGGGAAAAATTTTGAGGATTATAGCGAAGTCATGAGATGAAGCGAAGCGAGGCCGGTTTCGGCATCAGCTGATGTGTGCCTGCAGCAGCCGGATAAAATCTTCACGTTCGATCAGCTCGGCGCCGAGGGATTCGAGATGAGGCGAATACACCTGGGCATCGAGCAGCGCCGGTTTGATAACACTGCAGACATGGTGCAAGGCCACTTTGGAGGCGTCTTTCATTCGGCTGAACATCGACTCACCAAAAAAAACAGCGCCCAGCTGCAGACCGTAGATGCCACCGACCAGCCTGTTAGACTGCCAGCACTCCACCGAATGTGCGTAACCCATGTCATGCAAGCTGCAATACGCGTCCAGCATTTCATCGGTAATCCAGGTGCTTTCCTGGTCGGGCCGTGATTCAGCACAGGCCAGCATAACGTCACGAAAGGCAGTATCGACGCGAATCTCGAACGGCTGTTTATTCAATGTGCGGCGAAAGCTGCGCGAGATATGAAATTTTTGCGGCAACAATACGCAGCGCGGGTTGGGTGACCACCACAGGATAGGCTGGTCGTCGCTGTACCAGGGGAAAATGCCCTGCGAATACGCCTGCAGAATGGTCGCAGGTTTCAGGTTGCCGCCCGCGGCGAGCAGGCCATCGGGTTCGAGCAGGGCCAGCCGGGTCGAGGGAAATACACCACTGAATTCATCGGGCAACCAGATAATCGGGGGTTCGTACATGAATACTAAACCGCGTTCGACTGACGATACGGGTTGCTTTCCAGCAATTGCTCGCCGTATTGCTGCATACCACGGTGCTCGCGATGCAGAAATTCTGCAATCGCCTCACGGAATCCCGGGTGCGCAATCCAGTGTGCAGAACGGGTTTTGACCGGCAAGAATCCGCGCCAGATTTTATGTTCGCCCTGTGCGCCGGGTTCAAACCTCGCAATCTCGTGCCTGATGCAATACTCAATCCCGGCGTAGTAACACACTTCGAAGTGCAGCTGGTCGTAGTGATCCAGGCTGCCCCAGTGACGACCATACAAGGTGTTATTGCCTTCATAGAGAATAGCGCCGGCAACTATTTCATCCTCATTAAAAGCAAACACCGCGCGCAGGTAGTGTGCCACCGCCCTGAAGAATGCCAGGGTAAATGTCGGCGCGCCTGATTTGCGCAGAAACGTTACGCGGTAAAAATCATAGAGTTTTTGCCACTGGTGTTCACTGAGTTGTTCGCCGGGAATAATTTCGACGCGAATGTTGCTCTCTGCAACACTGCGTCTTTCACGCTTGATATTTTTTCGCCGCTTGGCAGTGAGCGCGCCGAGAAAATCATCGAAGCAGCTATAGTTCTGATTGTGCCAGTGAAACTGGTAGTCAAAACGTGTTAACAGCGATGCCCCGGTCAGGGCTTCCATGTCATCGTTTTCGCAAAACAGGAAATGCGCGGACGACAGTTTTTGTTTTTCGCAAAAGCCAAGGATTAACTTAATGAGTTGCTGTTTAATATTCGCGTCATTGTTTTTTGCCAGCAGGCGAGCGCCCTGTGCCGGGGTGAATGGAATCGAGGTCACCAGCTTGGGATAATACTCAACACCGCTGCGTTGATAGGCATCGGCCCATGCCCAGTCAAATACAAATTCGCCGTAGGAATTGGTCTTGATATAACTGGCACAGGCGGCCACCAGTTCGTCGCCTTCACGCAGCACAAAATACACCGGTTGCCAGCCCCAGGATGCCAGGCAGTCGTGCTGTTCCAGCGCCAGCAGAAAATCGTGCTGTAAAAACGGGTAGTCAGAATTGACCAGTGCGTTCCAGCTGCGGGCATCAAGCTCGTCGATGCTGGAAACAACACTGGCAATCATTTCTGTGGCTTAAACAACAAGTGTGTGAGTGCGATTTTATTTCGCGAGTGCGTCGAGATATTTTTCAGCATCGAGCGCGGCCATGCAGCCGGTGCCCGCCGAGGTGACGGCCTGGCGGTAGACGTGGTCCATGACATCGCCCGCGGCAAACACGCCGGCAACACTGGTGGCGGTGGCATTGCCGTCGAGCCCGCTGTTCACCTTGATATAGCCGTTGTGCATTTCAAGCTCGCCTTCAAAGATTGCGGTGTTCGGCTTGTGGCCGATAGCGATAAACACACCCGATAGATCAATGTCTCTGGTGCTGTTGTCCTTGACGTTCTTGATGCGCATGCCGGTCACGCCGGTGGCATCACCCAGTACTTCATCAAGCACATGGTTCCATTCAATCGTGACATTGCCGTTCTTTTCTTTTTCGAACAGATGGTCCTGGAGGATTTTTTCCGAGCGCAGTTCATCGCGGCGATGTACCAGGGTGACTTCAGACGCTATGTTGGAAAGATACAGCGCTTCTTCCACCGCGGTGTTGCCGCCGCCGATCACGGCAACTTTCTGCTGCTTGTAGAAAAAACCGTCGCAGGTGGCACAGGCGGATACACCTTTGCCCTTGAAGGCTTCTTCGGATTCCAGGCCGAGGTACATCGCGCTGGCGCCGGTGGCAATTATCAGGGCATCGCAGGTGTATTCGCCCGAGTCGCCCTTGAGGGTAAACGGTTTGCTGTCGAGTTTCACGCTGTTGATCTGGTCGAAAATAATTTCGGTGCCAAAGCGCTCGGCGTGGGCCTGCATGCGGGTCATTAATTCGGGACCCTGTACGCCGTCGTTATCGCCCGGCCAGTTATCGACATCGGTGGTGGTGGTCAGCTGTCCGCCCATTTCCATTCCTGTAATCAAAACCGGGTTGAGGTTGGCGCGCGCGGCATAAACCGCCGCAGTGTAGCCAGCGGGTCCGGAGCCCAGGATCAGTAATCGGGCGTGGCGGGTTTCACTCATGAAATAATCTCCAGAAACTTTGAATCGGTAAAGGCG
>JBATHJ010000627.1:0-5160 GCA_049666625.1 Gammaproteobacteria bacterium
GGCGCGTCGATGACGCGCCAGGCATTCTGGTACATGATCAAGCGTTATGCAGCAAAGGCATCGATTTCGCCACATATGTTATCGCCACATACTTTGCGCCATGCGTTTGCGACCCACCTGCTCAATCACGGCGCTGATTTGCGCGTGGTGCAAATGTTGCTCGGGCATTCTGATATATCGACCACCCAGATCTATACCCACGTCGCCGATCAGCGATTACGCGATATTTACCAGAAGCATCACCCGCGCGCCTGAGGCGAATTGCCACGGGTGGCGGGAATTATCTATAATGCGCACTGTCTATCGAGACTATCCCCCTTCCACAGTTTGAGTAAAAAATGAAAACTATCTCCCACCTGTTTGTTTTACTTGGCAGCTTGCTGTCATATTCGGTATTTGCCGCTGACGTCGATGACGGTGTCGCCAAACTCGAGGCCGTGCTTGGCAAGATGTTACCCGGGGCAGAAATCACCCAGATCAAGGCCACTCCAGTCGCGGGTTTATACGAAGTCATCCTCGGCCCACAGGTGGTCTATATGAATGGCGATGCCAGTTATTACCTGAGTGGTGAAATGATCGAGATGGCGACGCGTAAAAATCTGACCGAATCGTCCAAGTCAGTATTACGTCTCAGCAAGATCAAAAACTATCCCGAAGCGAACATGGTGGTGTACACGCCAAAGAAAAAAATTGAACACACCATCACCGTGGTCACCGATATTGACTGCCCATACTGCCGTCGTCTGCACAATGAAATTGCCGAGTATATGGAGAACGGCATCAAGGTGCGTTACCTGTTCATGCCGCTCAAAGGTAAGCAGGATTTTGCCACCACGGTCAGTGTCTGGTGTTCGGATGACCGCAACGAGTCACTCGATATCGCCAAGGCCGGCGGTGAGATCGAAGCTAAAACCTGTGACAACCCGATTAGCGAGCATTTAAGCCTGGCGCGTGCAATGGGCGTGAATGGAACCCCGGCAATTATTCTCGAAGATGGCGAAATGCTGCCAGGTTATGTGCCAGTGAAAAAGCTGGTCGATGCGCTCAACAAATCCTGAGCGAAGCGCCTGAGCAAGGACATGTAACCAGACGGTTTCTGCCGTGCTGAAGATTTTCAAAACAACCGCCGACGGCGGTTTTTTTGTGCGCGTACAACGACAAAATAATCGTGTGCAGTGCGCTACAGCCAGGTGCGTTGTTGCACAGCAGTAAACACGATGCCGGCACGAATATCGTGCGCCGGCCAGAGCAGCTGCACACCTTTGCGATAGAGTCGGATTTGCTCACTAAACCCGTCCGCAACCGAATTCACCTCAGCGCTGTTTGCGAGGCGATGGCTTTTGTAATCAATCAGCAGAATGGTTTTTTCATGCACCACCAGGCGGTCGACAATGCCGTAGACATCCTGCCCGTTGTTGCGGTAGAGCACGGGCATTTCATTGAAGACACGTGCCTCGCCGGGCTGAAAAATGTCACTGAATTCGGGATTGGTCACGGTTGTCTGTGCCTCGTCCAGCCAGCTGTTTAATTCACTGTCAGCAGCGCTCATGCCAAATTCATTGCCCAGCTGTACTGCAATCACCTCGAGCGTTGCATGTGTAGTGCACAAAATTTCGATCGCACGATGGATCACGCTGCCGCGCAAACGCGCATCTTCGTCAACATCAATTGCCGTGCTGCGGTCGATGTGCATATCACTGCGGCTGGGAGCAATGATGACCGCGGATCCGGGTAAGTGCGCAATCGGTCGTTGCAGTGTGTCGAGCAGGGCGGGTTCGATGGCTTCGCCAGGACGCTCCCCAGGATGTTGGCTGGATTGTTCGCGCGGTTTATTTACCCCGCCTGAAATATCACCATGCTGATGTAGCATGATGTCCCCGGCCGAGGCCGGGGTGAGTTGCTGCATACCGGCTTCGAGTAATGTATACCAGTTGCTCTGGCGCTTGCTGGCGGCGCCGGAAATATATAAAAACTGGCGCGCACGCGTCATGGCAACATACAGCAGGTTCAGGTTTTCTCGTTGCTGTGCGAGTGCCTTGCGGTTTTGAATATCAGCGGTGATGCTGTCGGTGCGTGCCTTGCTCATCACCAGCTGGAATACGCGCGGCTGTGCACTGTCCGCCGGCCAGTCGACCAGTGCGCTGTAGGCATCATGCTGTGCATTTGCGGCATTGCAGTCTGCGAGGAATATCACCGGGGCTTCCAGTCCCTTGCTGGCATGTATGGTCAGAAAACGCACGCAGTCTTCACTGCTGTTGACCGGTTCATCGGGGGCGCTGTCATCATGCGCACGCATGCTGCGCAGGCGATGCAGGAAATGCGTCAGGCTGGGATAACGGCCGCTGTCGATATCCAGTGAGAGTTCGAGAAACATTTGCAGGTTGCCACGCACGCGCTGGGCCTGGTGCCCGGGTACAGACGCTGTATAGCGTTCGATGACATTGGCTTCACAATATATTCGGTCGAGCAGGTCGTGTACCGGAATCGTGTCTGCCAGTGTGCGCCAGTGTTGTAACGCAGTGGCGGCGCGATGCAGGGCGTGCTCGGCGGGCAGGGTTTCGGCGCAGGCCAGCAGGCGCTCATACCAGCGTTGATGCCCGTGCATGCTCGCCAGTTTCATAAGGTCATCATCACTGGCTTCGAACAAGGGTGATTTCAACACCTGCGCTATCGCCAGGTTATCGAACGGCGTGATCAGGCTGTCGAGCAATTTTTCCATGTCCTGAATTTCCAGGTTATCCAGCAGGCTGCCGCGCTGACTGCCGATAAAAGGAATTTCACGCTGACGCAATGCATTTTCATAGGCTGCCACATGGGTGCGCCTGGGTGTGAGGATCAAAATATCGCCATACGCAGCCTTGCCATCAGCCACCAGCTGACTGATTTCGTATGCCAGCCAGCGGGCTTCGTTTTCATTTGCGCCAGGCACTGCCGGCGGGCGCGCCTGCAACAATGGATTTCGCAGGCCCTGCATGATTACATTGTCATCTTCAACAGTGTCGGCGTCGAACAAGGGCATCAGCGTAACGCTGCCGGGTAAATCTTTCAGATGAGTGTCGTGCTGGCTGAAATTTGGTATATGCCGACGCACATCATCATGGCTGAACACCGCGTTCACCACGTTGATGATTGCGGGAGATGAGCGCCAGGAAAAATCCAGCGGTGTTGCTTTGGCATCGAGATGCTGCGCCAGCCAGGCAGAGGCCTGCGATTGCAAAGCCGGATTGGCGCGGCGAAAAGCATATATCGACTGCTTTTCATCGCCCACCAGGAACACGCTGCGCTGTCGTTCGCTATCACTATGGCTATCATCATCACCATCGCTTGCTGCCATTTCTTCCAGCAGCGGTGATAATAAATGCCATTGTGTCGGATTGGTGTCCTGGAATTCATCGATCAGGATATGGTCGATGCGCTGGTCAATTTTGTATTGCACCCAGAGTGCATTGTCCGAGGTGTTCAGCAACTGGTAACTGTTCCACTCTAAATCGGTAAAGTCGAGCAGGCGTTGCTCGCGTTTCAGGCGCTGGAATATGTCAATAAAACGCTGCCCGGCAAAATACCATGCGCTATTGACTTCCCAGCTATGCTGGCGCAATTGCAGTTCGATAGTGTCGAGTAACTGCGCGCAAATGTGCGTGTGCAGTTCGAGAAAACGCGCTTCACCTTCTGTACCCATGCTTTTCTGCTGAGCCTTGCTGGATTTGCGCACACGCGGTGCGCCCTTATCAGTCAGAAACGCGCCGCATAATTTATTAAAGTCGCTTAAATCGAATTCTGTGCGTTCTGACGCGCTTTCAATCACGCTTGCGTGTTTTTCATTGGTCGCAATACCGTGTTTGCGTAATAATTTCGCAAATTCGATCAATTGTTGCTGCATCACTTCGTTAAAGAATGACACTAACGGTTCTGCATCCTTGTCGAGCAGCAAGGCCTGCGCGAGTGCATCGCTGGCATACTTCACCGGATTGTCCCGGGTTTCGGTATAGGCCCACCAGTCGCTACGATGATCCAGCATGCTGAACAGTGCGCTGCGGGTGTTGGGCGGGCCTTTAGCGGCCAGCATCAAAACATCGAGCGCCTGCGCAATATCGGATTCGGGTTCGCGTGTGGCTTCAGCAAATAATGCTTCCCGCGCCTGTTCTATTAACAGCCCGGTGTCTTCGAGCAGTTCAAAGCCGGGGGGGATATCGGCTTCCAGTGGAAAGCGCGAGAGCATATCCTGGCAAAACGAATGAAAGGTTCGCAGCTGCACCGGGTTGAGCGCGTGCAACAGCGCTTCGTAGAGACAGCGTGCGCGTGCGCGCGTCTCGGCATGCGTATCCGCGTCGATCTGTTGCAGCAGTTCATCGAGCCGGGTGTCATCCACGGTTGCCATTTCATACAGCCGGTCTCGCAGGCGACACTGCATTTCAGCGGCGGCCTTGCGGGTGAATGTGAGTGCAAGAATGCTGCCGGGTTCGGCGCCCGCCAGCAGCAGGCGCACGATACGCGTCACCAGTAACCAGGTTTTGCCACTGCCGGCGGAGGCCGACACGGTGGCATTCACCCCTGGGTGGGTGGCGATCAGGCTGGGATTTGTCGAAGCAGGGGCTGGCATGGGCGCAAGCATAAAGCTTTATCGCCGGCGGCGAAACCATGCGAATTTGTGCCCCTGGCTATACACCAAATGCACGCGCATGCAGTACAATGGGCGCGTCCTCACTAGAAGAATGCAGTTACATGCATCGAATATGGTTTATCAATTCTCATGAGTAAATACGATGCCTCCGCGATCGAGGTATTAACCGGGCTCGAGCCCGTGCAAAAACGCCCCGGGATGTACACCGACACCGTGCGGCCCAATCATCTCGCCCAGGAAGTCATCGATAACAGCGTCGACGAAGCGGTTGCCGGTCACGCCAAATCGATCCAGGTGACCTTGTATAAAGACGGTTCGTTGTCAGTGCGCGATGACGGTCGCGGCATGCCGGTGGATATCCACCCTGAAGAAGGCATTCCTGGGGTCGAAGTGATTCTCACCCGGTTACACGCGGGCGGAAAATTTTCCAACAAGAATTACCAGTTTTCCGGCGGCCTGCATGGCGTCGGTGTTTCGGTGGTGAATGCGCTGTCGGCAAAACTCACTGTCGAAGTGCGCCGTGACGGTGAAGTCTACGC
>JBATHJ010000628.1:0-3622 GCA_049666625.1 Gammaproteobacteria bacterium
CCCCGAACCCACCTTGCGACGCCTGTTTCGCCTCAGCAATGGCATCCCGCGACTGATTAATATTTTGTGCGATCGCGCCCTGCTCGGCAGTTATGTACAGAACCAGCATCTTGTCGATACCCATACGCTCAACACGGCGGCGAAAGAAGTCTTTGGTGAACTGAAAAATGTCGAGACCCGGATGCAACGCAGGCGCTGGGCGTGGATCATCAGCGCGCTGGCGCTGGTTGCCTGCGCGGCAGCATTCGGCTGGTGGACTATGGCCAGCAAGCATGATGCTCAGCCAGCCATTGAATCCACGACAGAAGCCACGGCTGAAAACACTGGAACCTCAGATGAAAACATCGACACACTTGTTTCCACCGAACAGAACACGACAGGCAACTCGCAACTCGCTACGGAGGATTTCACCGCGATAAATGACAACACGGGTTCAGTGACTGACACGAGTGAATCGTTAACCGCTCAACAGGAAAACTCTGCCATCACGCACACACCGCAGCAGACAGCAGACACCATGCTGGCCAAACCAGACGCGCTGCAGGCATGGATAGCAACTGCACCCGCGTCCAGTAAAATTGACGCCTACCGCGCGCTGTTCACATTATGGAACCGGCAATACGACGAGAGCCGCCACCCCAGCGCATGCAACTACGCCAGCAGCGAAGGCCTCGACTGCATGCACAAGCAGGGCAATCTCAACAGTATCAAACGCATCAACCGTCCTGCCGTATTGCATGTGTTTAACAACGATGGACGTGATGCCTATGTCACGCTCGCCAGGCTTGAGAACAACCAGGCGGTCGTGCTCACGGGCGATCAGGAACAACAGGTCAGTATCGATGATCTCGAATCACACTGGTACGGTGAATACAGCCTGCTGTGGCAAAAGCCCCCGTATTACGCGAAGCCGCTGCTGCAGGGACACAAGGGCGCGGTCGTCCAATGGCTGGATCAGCAGCTGGCACGCCTTCTGCCTGCCAGCAATGCCACGATCCGCGATGTATACACCCGCGAGATGGCTGACCAGGTCGCCAGTTTTCAGCGCAGCGTGGGATTGCAACCCGACGGTATCGCAGGCCCCATGACCTTCATTCATCTCAACACGGCGCTCGGTCACCCGGTGCCTGTTCTGGTTGCACCCTCTGCAGGCAAGGAATAACCATGTCCTACATACTTGAAGCACTGAAAAAATCCGAACAGGAACGCGGCCACGGTGCAGCGCCGGGCATTCAGACCGTGCACTCGTCGAGCCTTAATTACCAGGCGGCAAAACGCAGTATCTGGCCCTGGATATTAATCACCGTGGTTGCGCTCAATCTTGTGGTGTTGCTGTATTTTGTGTTTTACAAACAACAGCCCTCACCCGCGGGCGCGCTGCTTCCTGCACATGAAGTCACTGCAACCGAGAACACACAAGGTAAAACCGAGATAGCAGAAACCATTGCGCCTGCCGTCATCCCGGCGCCTGCAGCAGTAATAGAAGCCCCCCCTGCAGCACCACCGGCACGCGTTGCGCAACCGGCAACTGAGCAACGCGAACCACAAGCACCAACCCGGAACTCTTCAGCGCCCCTGGCCATGCAGGCAGTGGATGTGATGCAATTGCCGGACAACATTCGTCAGCAGATCCCACACATGAATTTTTCCGCGCACGTCTATTCCAGTAACCCGCAACAACGCAGCGTGGTGATCAACGGACGCTTCATGGAAGAAGGCGAACGCATGAACGAGGATTTTATACTCAGGGAAATTACCACCACCGGCGTCATCATGGATTTCAGAGGCTATTTATTCCACACCAGCGTGATCACTGGCTGGAATTAACTTAATCTAAATCAAGATTTGCCACAGAGGGCACAGAGATCACAGGGGTTAAAAACAGATAATATGATGTCCGCGAAGAACGCAAAGGACGCGAATAAAAGAATAATATTGCTTCAGTTATCTTCAAGCTTCATAGCCATCCGTTTACCCGAATAATTTTATCAGGTTTCGCGTTTATATTATTAGATAGAGTGCTATGGTTTTTAAACATGAATGTTTCTATTCGCGTCCTTTGCGTTATTCGCGGATAAAAGTTCTGGCTTTTAACCCCTGTGATCTCTGTGCCCTCTGTGGCAAATCTTTTTATATTAAAACGCGCACTCCGAGGTTATGCACATGCGCTGCGCTGTGCGCGGGTGGGTGAATGCCAGCATCTCGGCGTGCAGCAGCATGCGCGCTTCGAGCACATCTGCTTCGCTGCCGTAGAGCCGGTCACCAACAATGGCGTGACCCATGGCTTTGCAATGTACGCGTAACTGGTGGCTGCGACCGGTATGCGGCATAAGTTTAAGGCGTGTCGTGTCCGTGTATCGCTCGACTACGTGCCAGCGCGTCAGTGCCGGCTTGCCATGAATTTCATCGAGTATCTGCAACGGCCGGTTGTCAGGGTCGCCGCGCATCGCCAGTTCAGTCATGCCTTCATCCCGGGCAATCACGCCATGCACAATAGCAATATAGTGTTTTTCAGTTTCGCGGTCGTGAAACTGGCGACTGAGTTCACGTTGCGCATCCAGGCCCAGCGCCATCAGCATTACACCCGAGGTATGACAGTCGAGACGGTGTACTACTTTTGCATCGGGGAACATTTGCTGAACCCGCAGTGCAAGCGAATCCTGCTTGTCAGCGCCGCGCCCGGGAACAGATAACATGCCCGCCGGTTTATCCAGTACGATCACAGTATCATCTTGATAAAGAATACCCGGGTTCATTTGAAGTTCTTAATCTTATTGTCTGCGCAAGCCAGGGATGGTGCGGCTAACAAGACCCGCACCCCTGCACACTCCGGCCTCGCCGAGCAGGTGGCGATATTGCGACCCACCTGGTACACACGCTGGCTGAGGTGTAGCTCCTGCGATGCACGGGTATAATTTTGCAGCCGCGTTACAAGGTTGAAGACCTCGATTTGACTGAAAGCGAGATGAATAAGTCCCAATTTCAACATATGTATTACCATATTATTACAATTAATCTTGATGGATTTTAATTATAGTATGGCCGCCTTAAGCACGTAGTGCTGGTGTTCAAATCGAGAAAGAAGGCAAGAACATTCTTTCCAGCACCACCAGCAGCTGCACTGAACCGAGTGCGGCCATGGTTGTCTATCGCGGGAAAGCTGTTTAAGATGACTTAATATAAACAGATCAAACCCCTGCCCTGACTATTCCGGTCAGCGGCTTTTGTAACCCTGAAGTGAAACCATATGGCAAAACCGGACAAATACGTAGGCGTAGATAAAGATTTCGATGGCGGCATGACCAACATTGGCAAAATCGTGCGCGATGCATGGGTATTTGGCCTGATACCCGAAACCGAAACCTGTGAAGGCTGGAACATTGCCGGCATCAATGCCTTGCTGCAGAAGGTGAATGATGAGTGGGACAAATACGGCTGCATGGTGAGCCATTTACCACCAGAGCTGCTTAAGCGTCACCAGGAAATCCATAGTGCCGCGGTTGAAAAAGCGCGCGCAGCCGGCCGGACTGGCGAACAGGAAACAGAAGACGATACCTGATAATAAACAATGAATAATGAATAATGAATAATGAATAATGAATAATGAATAATGAATAATGAA
>JBATHJ010000629.1:0-2389 GCA_049666625.1 Gammaproteobacteria bacterium
GATGAAGACAATGCTTATGGCTATTCAAATTACACTTCGCCGCCCTGGCTGGATCATAAAAAATTAACCAGTCTCGGGTTCGATATCGAGCGCCTGGAAAGAACTACAAAGGACCATCCTTTCAGGCTTAATACAGTCAGCACTGATGTCATCGTGGTGCTTGAGTACCAGGGTGAAACCTATCGCAAGGCGCTGAATGCTTCCGAGCAAAAACTGGACAGTCTCCAGCATAAGGTCCTCGACCATCCCGAGGATGAAGAAATAACGGCTGCGCTGAGTAAATATGAAGATCAACTTGAGCGCTCCAAACTGTCAGGCTCACGTTTGTATGCGGTCGACGCGGGCCTGGATTTGCAGGCACTGATGAAACAATACCCGGGGCAGGGCAGGTACATGTTCGCTCGTGGCGAAATAAAGTTGAGCTGGAACGATAATGCAATCGAGGGAAGAATCAGGCAAATTCTGATTGATAATGTACACGTACCATTGCCGATGTCTCAGGCGCTTTCGAAGCTGAGCCTGGAAAACAGGCCTTATCGATATGATGGTGAGGTAATTCCACCGCGTTATATAGTGCTGATGAATCTCGGGCAACGTCTGGAGCCATGGATCGAATCGGTTGTATATACTAACAACAAAAGTTAAACGATCAGAACAGTCGGAGATGGCCCGCGATAAACTTGTAGCGTAGATCCTTCGTAATGGAAATGCAGGGCGGGCATTGCCCGCCGTTTTAATTTCGTCACGTAGCGCGCAGGCTGCGGTCAATGACAACGGAAATTCATGCGCACTTTCACTTGCTGCCGTTGGTGTGAAGTTAGTGGCGGGCAATGCCCGCCCTACCGGGCTGCGATTGTTCTGGCCCGTGTTTATTTGTTCGGGCGTCTGTACTCTTCGCCTGGCTCAGCCCAGTCATCTGGCACGGTATCCGTTATTTCAGTACCCAGATCATCTACCTCGGCAATATCGAGCGCACCTGTCCAGTTTTCAGGTTCTTCGCTTATTTCAATCTTGAGGTCACGCCATTCATCAAGGTTGAGTTCTTCTATATCACCATCAAAATGCTGTAGTTCAACAGTTCCCCGTTGTTCGTCTATGGCCGTGACGTAAAAACGTTGGCCTTTATATAGATGGCTGTACCACTGGTCAACCCGGGGGTCGAATTCATTTTTCATTGCTGCGCACCTCATGAGTCTGTAGCTGCATTTTTAACAATCTAAATCAAAGGCAACGAGCGACAGATGATATTGATCAACTTAACCAGCAACAGCTTCATCAAAGGGAGCAATCAGTGGCCGACCGTGATTATTCAAAAAGCACAGGTCCTTCGCTTCTTTCAGGATGACAATTACCCGGCTGTCATTCCGGGTGGTTTTATGTCAGATAATTTCTGATCATCGAGGTGATAGATCGTTCACAAAAGCGGCTCAGGATGACGGCATTGGGGCGTTGTGCAGGCATGAAGGATAAAATTCTTCGCAATAAAAATGCAGGGCGGGGCTTGCCCGCCGTTTTTTAACTTGACCACGTAGTGCGCGGGCTGAGGTCAATCACAGTTGTAATACACGTGCGCCCTGATGGTAGAGGTGGCGGAGGGATTTATTTATCACCACCAGTAAATGTGGTTGCATAAAGATACTTCATTACCTTATACGTTTGCTCTGTCCTACATAGCTGATCTGTAAAAAAATCCGAAAACTTGTCTGGGTATCTTTACACTTTTCGCTCTTCCTGGCGTACGGTATTTTTGTAAGTTGTTGTTTAGTAGTGCACAATTTTATTGTGCATAAAAATTGCATGGTTGTTTAAATCGGGGTTTCTTAATCGATTAATACCTGGCTTGTAACAGGTTAAATGACTCAAAAAAGGAGATGTATTATGAGTAAACACAACTCTTCGGTGCGTTCTGTGCCAGAAATTATCAGGTTTCAACGAATAAAAAATATTAACAATTGAATATCTGTTATTTATTTTATGTTGGGCGTTATCACAGCCCTGTTAAATTCTAAGCCATGCTCTCGTCACAAAGGCGATTGCTGAAAACAAATGTATACAAAATTGGGAGAAAATATCATGCACGATAAAATACATTTATTCCGCAGGCTGACTTCATCTGTATTCCTGTCTGTGGCAATTTCAAGCCAGGCGTTCGCCTTCACCCCGGTTCTCGAATGGTCCTGGACCTCCAGCGCAGTCGAACCTGGTGCACTCAATGTTATGGGTACGCCTTCAGTCATCGATCTCAATAAAGACGGCGTACCTGATGTTGTGTTTACCTCGACCGCGTCCACCGGTGGCCCTTTAGTGCTAGCCGGTTTTTTGCGCGCGCTCAACGGTAATGATGGCAGTGAGTTGTTTACAGTCACTAACCCGTCCCACCGTGTAAGCA
>JBATHJ010000630.1:0-1530 GCA_049666625.1 Gammaproteobacteria bacterium
GGTCGATCCGAACAAGGTTGAAGACGCTTTCAAATCTTTTCCCAAGGCCAAGGTGCTGGCATTTGTCCATGCTGAAACGTCTACCGGTGCGCGCTCGGATGCCAAAGTGTTGTGCGAAATTGCACAAAAGTACGGCGCGCTGACGATTGTCGATGCAGTCACCTCGCTGGGCGGCATCGAAGTACAGGTCGATGACTGGGGCATTGATGCGATTTATTCCGGCACCCAGAAGTGCCTGTCGTGTACCCCGGGTATTTCACCGGTGAGCTTCAGTGAGCGTGCAACCGAGGTCATCAAGACACGCCACAGCAAGGTACAAAGCTGGTTTCTCGATACCAGCCTGGTGATGGGTTACTGGGGCGGCAGCACCAAGCGTGCCTATCACCATACCGCACCGGTGAACGCACTGTATGCATTACACGAATCACTGGTGATGCTGATGGAAGAAGGCATCAAGCACGCCTGGAAACGCCATCAGAAAAACCACCTGGTGTTACGTGCCGGGCTCGAAGCCATGGGTCTGCGCTTTATCGTCGATGAAGCCTTCCGCCTGCCTATGCTTAATACGGTCACGATTCCCGAGGGCGTCGACGAAGCCAAAGTACGTACGCGCCTGCTGGAAGAATTCAACCTCGAAATCGGCGCCGGGCTCGGCACGCTGGCCGGCAAGGTCTGGCGCATCGGCCTGATGGGACACAGCTCGCGCAAGGAAAACATATTCCTCTGCCTTAGCGCACTCGAAGCAGTGCTCAGCGATATGGGGGCTGACATTAATACCGGGATCGCCCAGGCCGCGGCGCAGAAGCAGTCTGTGAGTTAATACACCAACTCAGCTCGAGACGAAAAGGCTTCCCCGAGAAGCCTTTTTTGTACCCAACGATTTTTTTCGGGTCATTTAACCCCTTCGAGAAATTGCTGCGTTTACCTGACTACGAACCACACTAGTCGGAGAAAACGCATGAACCTGAAGCTTGCACTCAACACCACCATTATCACCATTCTGATCGGCGGCTGCGCAGATGATATTGTCAGCTCGAAAACACCCCCGGTTACCGATATAGAAACCGAAGTGCCGCTAACCAGTAGCGTGACACACACCCCGATTGCACCTGCAACACCACCGCGGGTGATTGAAGAACGCCTGAATACTGCACAGGAAAGCCCTTCCATCACATACCCTGCATCAGTGCAGGACCAGCTGGCGCGAAAACAGGCAGGGCATTCCCTGCTGAATATGGAGCACGACATGGCATACAGCAGCGCCACCGGACTCAGCCAGATCCGCGCCGCGTCCGAAGCAGTCGACCGGGAAAATTATCAGCATTTTGAAAACAACCCGCTCAAGCTTGCACGCGAACAACCGGTGTCCACATTTAGCATAGATGTAGATACCGGCGCTTACAGCAACATGCGTCGCATGCTAAACCAGGGTCGCCTGCCGGTGAAAGATGCAGTGCGTGTTGAAGAACTGCTCAATTATTTTGACTACAACTACCCCGCACCAAATACCCTGGCACAACCGTTCAGCGT
>JBATHJ010000631.1:0-1502 GCA_049666625.1 Gammaproteobacteria bacterium
GTCATTAATGCAGACAGGCCCAGCAGGGTAGCAAATTGCCGGGTCTGTTCCTTGCGAAGTTCTTCGCGCCACGGCAGCAGGTTAATCTTGGCCATTAGTCAAAACTCCTCATAGCGAGACCGCATGCAATCATTAGTGAAGGCGCATCTTTGCTCAGTGCCTGCGGGTTTACCCTGGAGGATAATGACATTTTTGCAAATGGGTTTGCGATCACAGTGGGTGTGTCGAGCTGTGATTCGACCAGTTCATCAATACCTGGAATGGATGAACAGCCGCCGGCAAGCGCGATCATATCCACCGAGTTATGCTGGCCCGCGGTATAGAAAAATTGCAGGAAGCGACTCACCTGTTGCGCAATGGTTTCTTTAAAGGGCTCCAGCACTTCAGGAATATAGTTGTCTGGCAGGCCGCCTTCTTTCTTCAGTCGGCCGGCTTCTTCATACGCCAGTCCATAGCGACGCATGATTTCTTCGGTGAGCTGCTTGCCACCGAAACTTTGTTCGCGGGTGTATATCAACTGGTTGTTTTCGACCACGTTGAGACTGGTCATGGTGGCGCCAATGTCAATGATGGCAATAATCTTGCTCTCATCCCAGTCTTCGATGCCAGCGGTCAGCAGGGCAGATGAATGTTCAACCGTATAGGCTTCAACATCGACTATTTTGGGGGTGAGGCCGCCGAGCGAGAGTGCGTCGGCCCGGAGCTCGATATTTTCGCTGCGTGAGGCCGCCAGCAGTACGTCCACGGTTTCCGGGTTGTTTTTGGAGGGGCCCATCACCTCGAAATCGAGGTTGATTTCTTCCAGTGGATACGGGATGTACTGATCGGCTTCAATCTGGATCTGGCCTTCCAGCTCGCTCTCGTTGAGATTGGCTGGCATGGTGATGATCTTGGTGATGACTGCAGATCCGGCGACGGCAACTGCTGCTTCCTTGATCTTGGTGCCCGAGCGTTTGACTGCTTTCTGGATGGTTTCGCCGACGGCTTCAACATCCTGAATGTTTTTTTCGGAAACAGCGTTATCCGGCAATGGCTCGACCGCCAGGCTCTGGACTCGATAATTATCCCCGTCCTGTGCCAGTTCCAGCAGCTTTACCGAAGTAGAGCTGATGTCCAGACCCAGAATGACGGGTTTCTTGCGGTTGAGCAGGAACACCTTTTCTCCCCTAATCCATTTATATTTAAGCTAGTTATAGGATATATATATATTTTTGCATTAAATGATAGACGCAACTATTCAAAATTACTAGCCTCGAATACTATGCATATCGCTTAATGCGGTGCGAAAGTCTATAATTCGACACCCTCAAATCTTGTGTACCAGGGCAAGGACTCGTGAAGCTCATCAGATTATCAAAAATCCTGCTAGCAGTAACACTGATACCGATCACATTTCTGGTCATCGGGCTGGCCGGGCTCTATCTATATCTTGAACCGCAGCTGCCTTCTATCGAAGGTCTTAGCGATGTCCGGTTGCAGGTGCCACTGCGTATATATAGCAG
>JBATHJ010000632.1:0-5129 GCA_049666625.1 Gammaproteobacteria bacterium
CACTCACCAGGTTGACAAAAATTTCTTCAAGCGAACTCTGGCGTGTATTCAGGTCGGTAAAGTTGATTGAAAGATCGCTCATGCGCCTGAGCAGGGACGGAATGCCGGTGTGCTCTGCATTTACGTCGAACGTGTACTGCAATTCGCGGCCATCACTGTTAAGCGCAAGTTTCCAGTCATCAAGTTCGGCAGGCAGTGTTGTCATGGGTTCCTGCAACTGCAGGGTGAGCTGCTTCTTGCCAAGTTTTTTCATCAGTGCTGTTTTTTCTTCAACCAGCACCATCTCGCCTTTGCTAATTACGCCAATACGGTCGGCTATTTCTTCAGCTTCTGCAATGTAGTGGGTAGTGAGTATTATGGTGGTGCCCTGTTCACGCAGTTCGCGCACCATTTCCCACATATCACGACGCAGTTCAACATCAACACCCGCGGTGGGCTCATCCAGAAAAAGAATTTTCGGTTCATGCGCGAGCGCCTTGGCAATCATCAGGCGCCGTTTCATGCCGCCTGACAATGTCATGATCATCTCCTTGCGCTTGTCCCACAGGCTGAGTTGGCGTAACACTTTTTCAATGTGTGCAGGATCCGGCGCAAACCCATACAGACCACGGCTGAAAATGACCGTGTCCCATACGGTTTCAAACATGTCGGTGGCCAGCTCCTGTGGCACCAGCCCGATTTTTGAACGCGCCAGCCGATAGTCGCGCACAATGTCGTAACCGTCAGCCAGTACGGTGCCGGTACTGGCGTTAACAATGCCACAAACAATGCCGATTAATGTCGTCTTACCGGCACCGTTGGGGCCAAGCAGGGCAAACAGTTCTCCACGATGAATCTCGAGGTCAATGCGTTTCAGCGCCTGCATGCCTGAGGCATAGGTCTTTGTCAGATTCGATATTGAGATAATCGGTGTCATAGTCGCAATTGCAGAAGAATGCCTGGCTCCCTGTGATCGAGCATGTATTTGATTACCGGGCTTGTTGCAGCGTTAACGCGGTTTACTATTTGCAAAGGAAGTCAGTTTCCCATTGCCACGCGGTTTTTATAATTGTTTCCAGCGAATCATGTTGTGGCTTCCAGCCAAGCTCGTGTTTCGCCAGTGAAGCGTCGGCCACCAGCACTGCAGGGTCGCCCGCACGGCGTTCCGCATCAGTGACTTTAAAATCCACCCCGGTGACCGCACGCGTTACGTCGATCACCTGCTGGACTGAAAAGCCCTTGCCATTGCCCAGGTTATAAGCTGCGCTGGTGTTCGTTTGTTGCATCCGGCTGAGTGCAAGTGCGTGTGCGCTGCAAAGATCATTGATGTGAATATAATCGCGTACGCAAGTTCCATCATCAGTTGAATAGTCGCGGCCAAATACCTTGATGTCTTCGCGACGCCCGGAAGCTGCCTGTAAAATCAACGGGATCAGATGTGTTTCGGGATTGTGGCGCTCGCCGAGCTCTCCGTCCGGATCTGCTCCCGCGGCATTAAAATAGCGCAGACAGGTAGACTTGAGTCCGTAGGCACGATCGTAATCGCTTAACATCTGTTCGACCATTAACTTAGAACGGCCGTATGGATTAATCGGGATTTTAGGATGGGCCTCGTCAATCGGTGTGTATTCCGGCTCGCCGAAAATAGCGGCCGTGGATGAAAATATGAAATGTCGAACCTTGTGTGCCACCATGGCATCCAGCAGGACCTGGGTATTACTCACATTGTTGTGATAATACTTATCGGGGTGTAATACCGATTCGCCGACTTCAATGAAAGCAGCAAAGTGCATGACTGCATCAAAATGATGTTGACTGAATATCTCGTCAAGTGCCAGCGGGTCACCCAGGTCGGCTTCGACAAGTTCACCGTATTTGACAGCATCGCGATATCCCTTGCTGAGATTGTCACAGGTGATGACATGGTGGCCGTCACCGGCAAGGTGTTTGACCATGTGCGACCCGATATAACCGGCACCGCCAGCGACAAGTATATTCATGTGTATTTCAGATCTGTTGTCACAGAAACAATGCTAACTGATTTCGAATATTGTTTCGCCGCCAATGACCGGTTTGCTGAGTTTTATTTGCATGCCTTCCGCGGCGACGATACTGCGCGCCGGGGCGCGGTTAGACCTGAGATGTTTCTCGTTTTCAATCTGGATTTCATCGAGTTCATCGTCAGTTCGGTCCGGGTCGTGATGAAACATCACCAGTGCGCCAATTTCAGCATCAATCGCCAGCTGACGGACCTGTGAAATCAGCGAATGCCCCCAGCCATGTTTGTGTGGCATGTCATCTTCGGTGTATTGCGCATCGTGTATCAGTACATCCACGCCATGTAGAAAGTTGACCCACTCATCGTAGCTGGTGTGCAGCTTGTAGGGGGGGTCGAGTTCATTATCAGTGACATACGCACAGCTGACCCCGTCTTCAGTGATTTTGTAGGCGCTGCCACCGCCAGGGTGGTTGAGTGGTTTTTTAACCACGTAAATCTGCTTTTCATAGAGCTCGCTTTCTGCGCCCTTGAAGGTACACGAGCTGTTCGAAGGCAGGTCGTCGGCCTTGACCGGGAAGTTGTTGCCATCCATTTGCTCGAACAGCGAACACAACAGGCGGTGTCCGGATTCAACGCTGGTATAGACATTAATCTGGCGCTCGGGCTGATAGATTGGTGCAAAAAATGGATAGCCCTGAATATGGTCCCAGTGCCCGTGTGAAAGCAGGATATTTACCGGGTCCGAATTTTTGATGAGTATTTGCCCGAGTTTGCGCAAACCAGTGCCTGCATCAAGCACCAGCTGGCGGCCATTGTCGAGCTGGATATGAACACAGGACGTATTGCCGCCATATTTTACCGTGCCAGGTCCCGGGGCAGGAGTCGAACCACGTACACCATAAAATTTGATGATCATTCTGACTCCCTTTGATTTGCCTGCAGGCATTCATTTTTTTAACAGGATATTGGCGGAGTGTAAACCCCGGTTTACAGTTGCGGGCTTGACGCCTGTAAATTTGGCGGTTAAGGTGCAATATCCCTACAAAGTGCGATGTCTTGTAGCGAATAAGCTGGATTGATCGATGATGTCAGGCGACTTACAACAACAATAAAGGAGTGTCTGAATGTTGCATCGCGGTTTTTACGAGGGTCTGCCCTACCTGTATCTCGCTGCAGGCATTGTTTGCGCGTTGCTGGTTAATTCCACGCTGATTACAATTGCATCGCTGTTGCTGATACTCGCCGGTGTTGCTGTATTGATTATGCGCTACCGGTTTCGAAGCGAGCAAAAACGTCTGCGCCGCGAAGTATCCGACGAACTTCATTTTGCTGCAGATCATTACGATGCACTGGTGCAGGCAAACCGCGAACGCGTTTTGCGTTCAATCAGTGACCGCCGTAAACAGGCAGTAACAGCGTTTCCGGTAGAGGATAAGCATGGTAGCGTGATCGCCTTCGACCGGCGCAACGGGGAGCGGCGCAACGCCTTTGCCTGAGGCCGTTTAAACGAGCCTGAATCGAACATGTGCTAGCCTGCCTGTTCGAGATATTGTGACCAGTCTGTGCTGGCATCAGCAAATACGAAAAAGAACGGGTTGAGCAGGCTGTCCTTGGTATTGTATTGCAATGGGCTCATGTCGAGCCGGGTGACATAACCGCCAGCCTGTTCCACTATGCATTGCGCCGCTGCTGTATCCCATTCTGAAGTAAGTCCAAGTCTTGGATACAGGTCAGCCTGGCCTTCTGCGACCAGGCAAAATTTAAGTGAACTGCCCATGCTGATGGCCTCCACGTCGCCGAGTTTCTCCATATAGCGCTGCATGTCTTCCGATCCATGTGAGCGGCTGCCAGCCACGGTCAGCTTGCCGGTATTGGGCTTTTTGACATGAATTTTAACCGCCGTGCCACGCTGTTCCACCTTGTAGCTTCCACCTCCGGCCCAGCCATAATAATCCACGTCCAGCACAGGGACATGAATCACGCCGAGTACGCTAGCATGATTATCTATCAAGGCGATGTTGACAGTAAATTCACCATTGCGTTTGATGAATTCGCGAGTACCATCGAGTGGATCGACCAGCCAGTATGTCTGCCATTTTTGACGCTCAGAAAATGGCAGTTTGGCCGACTCTTCCGATAGCACCGGAATCTCTGGCGTGAGTTTTTGCAGTGCATCGACGATCACATGGTGCGAGGCCATGTCGGCATCGGTCAGTGGCGACTTATCGTCCTTGTGCTCAATGCTGTATTCACTGTTATAAACTTCGAGAATTTTTTCGCCTGCGTGGCGTGCAATTTTCACGCACTCGCGGCAGAGTGATTCGAGATCAAGTGGGGTTGTCATGATAAAATTAAAGTCAGGTTGAAGATGATGAATAATATTATAGACATTATAAAGCATCCTGTGAGGTGCGCATGAGTCCCCGCCCCGAATGGCGCAATATCGAGACCGTGCTGCTGGACCTTGATGGCACCTTGCTGGATCTGCACTTTGACAACCATTTCTGGCTGCATCATGTGCCCCTGCGCTATGCCGATAAGCACAAGCTGACGCCAGCCGAGGCCAACGCTGCGCTAATGGCGCAATACACACGGGCCAAAGGCAGTCTTGACTGGTATTGTATTGATTTCTGGTCGCGTGAACTCGAGCTGGATATTGAACAGCTCAAACATGAAGTCGCGGAGAAGATTGCGGTACACCCCAGTGTGCCGGAATTTCTCGCCGCGCTGCGCGCTGCTGAAAAACGCATTGTGCTGGTCACCAATGCACACCCCGCCAGCCTCAGGATAAAAATGCACAAAACCGGGCTGGATGCGTATTTCGATCGCATGATTAATGCCCATGATATCGGCATGGCAAAAGAGCAGGCGGGCTTCTGGCAAAAATTGCATAACGTCGAACCGTTTACTAAAACCAGTACCTTGCTGATTGATGATAATCTTGAAGTGCTTAGATGTGCAGAAGCGTACGGCATTGAATACCTGCTGGCAGTGCATCAGCCAGACAGCCAGAAAGCGCATATGGAAACGCAGCATTTTCCTGCGGTGAAAGATTTTTCCGAGATTATGCCTTGAGAGAATAAAAATTAAAGGCGAAACCGCAGAGGCGCAGAGGGCGCAGAGAAAAGATCAATTCTGGTAAAAACGAAAC
>JBATHJ010000633.1:0-3358 GCA_049666625.1 Gammaproteobacteria bacterium
TCGCTACGGTAAACGCAACCTGATGATTGTGCTGACCCTGCTCAACGCGCTTTCGATGGCGGTGTTTTTTATTATTCCACCAGACCAGTACTGGCTCATGGTCGTTGTTAACATGATCGGCACCTTCATTGTCGGCCCGACACCGGCGCTGGTCTGGGCAATGTATGCCGACACCGCTGATTATGGTGAATGGAAGTCCGGACGGCGCACCACGGCGCTGGTTTTTTCTGCATTACAGTTTGCCCAGAAGCTGGGACTTGCGGTCGGTGCGGGATTGTCAGGCATCATCCTTTCGCTGTTTGGCTTCATTGCCAACGAAGTGCAAACCGAAACATCAATTTACGGCATACGCCTGATGTTCAGCGTGTTTCCTGCATTGCTGGCAACCGCCAGTGCGATCGTTATCGTGTTTTACCCGCTGAGCGATGAAAAGATCAGAACCGTCGAGGCAGAACTGAGGTTGCGTCATCGCGCAAACGATGTGCCTGGCTAAAAAAAATCAGCACAAATGATTATGAGATCATTTGTGCTGAGTCAAACCAGTACCTTGCAATAAACTGGCACTACCTGCTGGAGAGTAAACCTTACATACCGCCGGCAAAATGTATATCGTCGAAATACAGTGTACCGAATGTTAATTGTCCGCCTGCTGTTCTCGCATTCCAGAAACCCAGGTACAGCACATTGCTCAGATCCAGTGCCACCGCCTGTCCCAGAAAATCACTCAGCGGTATCTCGTAGAGTGCCCAGTTAGCTGACACTGTCGGTGTGTAACTCAACAGCGATACTTTCGGAGCAGGCTGCCCCCCACTCGGGTTTTCAATCTGCACGGTCAGGTTGGCAAAATTTGGCATCGCTGAGGTATCGATAGCAAACTTCAGCGTCTGGTAAGCCGAGATATCACGTCCCAGGGTAAAGTTGAATATAAAGCCGCCATAGCTCCTGCCTGTATTGGTGAAATTGGCGGCCAGCACAACACTGCCATCCAGTGGCGGTACTGCCGTGCTGTTTTCATTGGTATTGGTGACATTGCCGCCGAAATCGGCGCCGTTAATAATTCCGCTGTAGGGCAGGACCGATTGTGTATGACTTTCAGTGTAAACACCCAGCTCAGGCGCTGGCGGCGGTGCACCAATCGTATAGCTGCCATCACCGCCGTCTTCCTGGTACACCCTGACATAATCAACCAGCATGGATTGAGGCCAGGGCGTGCTTGCATCAGGTGCACCGCCAAGGGTGCCACCGATGGCCACGTTGAGTATCATGAAAAATTCTTCTAAAAATTCTTCCATGGTGGACGGATTAATCGCCTTGCTGAAATAGGGGATGCCATCAATCTTGCCAACGATGCCATCGGCATCCCACTCAGCCGAGAACACATGAAAGTCGTCACCCAGAGAATAAGGTAATGTTTTATATTGCGAATCGTATATCCAGCCGGGATTATCCCAATGCATGGTGAAGTGCGTGGTAAATTCATCTGAATACAGGTTATGAATTTCCATCACATCCACTTCGCCCGATTCAGGCCAGCCGATCGCGGGGAAATTTTTACCCAGCATCCAGAAAGCCGGCCAGGCGCCGTTGCCGACCGGCGGCTTGATGCGCGCTTCTACCTTTCCATATTTAAAGGCAAACTTGTTGAGCGTGATGATTCTTGCAGAGGTGATGGTGCCGTCTCGTTTGCCACATGCCGGCGGCGACGCGCATTGTGCAGAAATCGTCAGCAGCCCACCGGCAACTGACGAATTGTTCGCAGAGTTTGTGTATTGCTGCCACTCGTCATTGCCCCAGCCATTGTCAGCGTAACCTGTTTCATGCGTCCAGTTGTCGGTCGAGAGGGCGGTACCATCGAATTCATCGCTCCACACCAGTGAGTATGTCGCTTTAGTCTTTATAGCTGCATGACAGACCGTGTCCTGCGGACAGGCGTGACTGACAAAAATATTATCCAGGTAAAAATGCGCGTCACCGCCGGTGACTTCGATGACAAATGCATTGACCACGTTATTCAGGTCTAGGCTTGCGCCGCCGGGACCCGGGTTGGCGAGCAGATCAGCAAAGTTAAGCGTAACTCTGCGCCAGCTGCCGACACTGTATTGCGCCGGTGTTAATGCAAGCTGGCCCAAATTCGGGTAACCACTGTCCATCTTGACTGTCAGGATTGTACCGGCAGAGATACTGTTGAGCTTTATATCAAACACCAGCTGACCAGTGCCTGCGCCAGAAAAGTCAAAACCCGAATCTAGTATCGGGTCAGCAGACAAATTAGCCGTGCCCAGGTAAACATTGCCAGTACCACCACTGACCGAGACACTCCATATGGTATTACTTGTGTCTTCTGGGTCAGGAAAGTATGGATCGTTTACTACCGAGGCGCCTGGCCCGGTATAGCCATTCACTACGAAAGTGGTGGAAGCGCTGTTACCGCCGACTGAGACCGTGACCGTAGCTGCGCCATCAACAAACAGGTCGAGATTTTCTACGTAATTATTCGCACCTTGTCCTAGCACCATCTTTTGAAGCAGCAACATATCCTGGATATTAATCACGCCATCGGGTGAACTCACTGGATACATATCACCATGTGATAATTCAAGATCGGTTGCAATAAGGTGGTCGAGTACAATTCGGTTGACGATTAGATAATCGGCAGAATTAATCAGCCCATCAGGTGAGCCGAGCGGTGCAACATCGCCATCAGCATAGATCGGGGAGGAGGCATGCACAACCTCAAAACTGCCAGTCACACACACCAGTACTGCACAAATTAATAATTTATTCACACGTGTGTATCAAGTAGTGGTGATGCCAGGAACTAAAGTAAAGTGTTCTCTACTCGGCAGCGACTGGCGCACAGTGAACATGACTGAACGTCTGTAACAGTGCTTTACCAATGATCATAAAAAGATGCGTATCATATGATAAACATTAAACTGCGATTTTCCGTCTTGCCACTGCTGCCAGTCCGAGTATGCCACTGCCAAACAGCCAGACAGCTGCAGGAACTGGTACTACGGTGGACTGGGTAGAAATAGTGATATTTTGCAGCTCGAATTCAACCGGTACAAATAGTTTCACAATCTCGAAATCAGGATTTGGAAACATCGTCCAGTACTCGGTTACCAGTGTTGAGCTGATGGTGTTACTGACGAAAGAACCCAGCACAGGTAATGCCGGTCCGCCGTTAGTAAAATCGCTATCAGCGCCAATAATATCGAGAACGCCAGGCAGCTCGAAACCACTGGCACCGCCATTAGCTCCGTGCATGCTGATTTCGATTTTCTTCATCGGCAGCGGATCATAAAAATTTGGAATAACAAACTCATACAATGTACCAACGACGCGGCCGGGTATG
>JBATHJ010000634.1:0-5230 GCA_049666625.1 Gammaproteobacteria bacterium
ACATTGATTTGCGCACTGCGGAAAGTAGTGTCTGCAACCAGCACGTCAAGGCCAGCACGGAACTGCGTTTCGAACACAGCCGGATTGGTCATGCTGGCCATATTCGGCGCACAGACATCATTGCTGCCCAGAAAAACATTGACCACACCCGCTTCACCTGTAGGCGTTAACGCTGAAGCAGCAATAACGTTCTGCGCCTGGGCCGAGAAGTCGGCCATGACTGATCCGCTGACGGCATGATTGAATGTTGCATCGCGACTGGCATTATTTTCGTAGTATTCAACCGGCCTGATAGTTTCGAAGCGTTCATTGAAACTGTTCACGCTGTCACCCGCGTTGTAACCGGTTGACCAGACTGTTTCGTGGTGCGCTTCACCAATGGTGCCATCGGCTGCTTCACCTTCACCGATGGAGTCACCGATATTGAACTGGTGTTCAGGTATAGAAAAATTGAGCATGCCCAGCACGATGCGGTGAATGACTAATACATCACCCAGGTCGAAAACACCATTGGGTTGCGGGCTCCCCGAAACCAGCGGCGCAACATCGCCGTGTGTAAACTGATCGGGCAACAGGCTGCGGTTTTCCAGCAGGACCTGCTGGCCCCAGAGAACATCAACTGTATTGACCTGGCCGTCAGTATTAATATCACCGTCAGGGCTCGCCAGCAGGACCGCCGTGTGCATAAAACAGCTATACACCAATACTATACAATTGAATATAACCAGCTTTGGACTCATAACCTGCATCCTGGCTGTGGTAAGCCTTTTTACCACGCCTGTATATCTACCCGGAGTTTTGTCAGCATTTTAACGATAACCATCAATATGGTACCAGTCAACTGCGCTTACTCAGCATTACTTCATCAGCGCATAATCGGTATAGCCCTTTTCATCACCACCATAAAATGTCGCCTGATCGGCAACTGCAAGTTCAGCACCGGCCCTGAAACGCTCAACCAGGTCCGGGTTTGAAATATACAATTTACCAAATGCGACCAGGTCTGCCTGGCCATTTTTTATAGCGGCCGTGGCACTGTCATAATCATACCCGGCGTTGGCCATGTACGGGCCATCGAATCGTTGTTTTATCTGGCCATAATCGAGCGTGCGTGTACCGCTGATCATGTCACCTTCGAGCACGTGCAGGTAGGCCAGGTCAAAACCATTTAGCATTTCAGTAACATAATTAAACGTGTTCTGCGCATCACTGTCACGCATATCATTAAAGCTGCTTTCGGGTGACAGCCTGACAGCGACCTTATCATTGCCGATAGCATCACACACCGCGGTGACCACATCATTCAACAAACGTGCGCGATGTTCTGCATTGCCGCCATACCTGTCGCTACGCTGATTGCTGCCATCACGAATAAACTGGTCGAGCAGATAACCATTGGCCGCGTGAATTTCCACACCATTGAAGCCTGCCTGCATCGCATTGCGTGCTGCGTAGACATAGTCATCGACAATGCCCGGCAGCTCATCTGTCGCCAGCGCGCGCGGCTCGACGAAAGCCTGCATGCCCTGGTAGGTCACGGCTTCGCCAGCGGGTTTAATCGCTGAAGGCGCGACCGGCAATTGCCCGTCGGGTTGCAACGAAGGATGCGATATGCGCCCAACATGCCAGAGTTGCAGAAAAATGTGGCCGTCCTTTTCGTGCACGGCTTCAGTCACCCGCTTCCAGCCTTCGACCTGTTCGGCACTGTGGATGCCCGGCGTAGCAGGATAGCCCACCCCCTGCGGAGAAATCTGGCTGGCTTCGGTGATAATCAGCCCCGCGCTGGCGCGTTGCTGGTAATAGGTGACATTGAGCGCGTGCGGTACATTGCCTTCTGCTGCACGATTACGCGTCATCGGCGCCATCACGATCCGGTTTGGTAGCGTGTACGGCCCGATTTTTATGGAATCAAATAAAGTATGCTGCTTTGTCATTTCTAAACCCTGCTTGTTGTCAGGTGCAGTGTATGGCTTGATGCGGGGGTAATGCAATGCGATTTAAGATGGTTATCATCAAACAATCTGAATATATGACCCCTGACCCTCAATTTCGAATATATAATTAGCATATGTCAAAAATCAGCAAGAGTCTTAATGACGTCGCACGCGAAATGATGAGTGGCGTTGTACAAATTTATGTAGAAGGCCATATTGAAGAAGACATTCAATCGGTCATGTGCCCGTCTATCAAAATACCCGGCATGTGGTCCGGCTCCGGGTTTTTTGTCAAATATGAAAATCTCGAAGGCTATATTGTGACCAATGCGCATGTCACCAGGAATGCCGTCAAGATAAAAGTCAGTTCAATGCTCACCAGCGAAGAGCGCTTCGAAGCCGACGTTGTCGGCCTGGTAAAAACCCTCGAGCCCGACGTCGCGCTGTTAAAACTCACCGACACTGAATTATTGCGTTTCAAAAAACTCGCCAGTCGTGAAATTGAATACCTGGTGCTGAGGGACGGAACCAGTCCATCACGCGGCGAGGGAATCAAGGCCATCGGCTACCCGATGGGCATGGTAGAACCGAATATCACCGGCGGTGAAATCACAAATTTTATATCAGGTTCGGAATATACTACTGAACGCTTTGTTACCAATGCCGCGATCAATCCCGGTAACTCGGGCGGTCCGAGCATTAATGCAAACGGTGAAGTGGTAGGCCTGAACACAGCCGTGATATTTGAAGCAGACAATATCGGTTTCATCACCCCGGCAAGTTTTGTAAAAATTATAATCGATAACCTGTTACAGCAAAATGAACCCCACTTTGCAGGTATAGGCGGACTGTTACAGAAAAACGCCGAAAATTTTAACCCGCTATTAAAACAGTCCACAGCAAAAGGCGTGATTGTTTGTAATGTCAAGCCCGGCGGTTTTCTTGAAGCTGCAAAATTAAGCAAGCGCGATGTCATCCTGTCGATCAACCAGGTTGCATTTGACCGCCACGGTATTGTGATCGGCAAAGAGGGGCATTTCAGGCATAAAAATATTTATGACGTAATAAAACTGATTCCGATTGGCGATGATGTCGAAATAACTTACCTCAGGGACGGCCAGGTTCAAACCTCGCATGCTGATGCAATGCGCAACCCGCAAAGGACGGTATCCAGCAACCCCGTCATCAATGAGCGCCAGTTCATAGAAGTCTTTGGCATGATTATCCAGCCATTAAGCCTGGAGATCATAGAAGTCATGCGCGAAGTGGATGTAAATGCCCAGATTGACATGCTGCAAATGATTGAACAGGAACAACCCAGCCTGGTAATGACACACATTCACCAGGGCACCCAGGCAGACGAAATGGAATGGCCCGTGGGTGAAATACTGGCAACCGCAAACGACGAAGAAATTCACACGCTGAATGATTTACAAAAAATACTTGATGCAAACAAGAACAGCACAGTATTACTTGAATGCCGCAACGGTCGTATCGGATATTTTCATTGCTGATTTTCGCGAGACTGCTTAATCACACCGGACACTGGCGCGCTTTCGCCGCCAGGCCATTAGCCTGTCATTCCTGAAAATCAGCGCAATCTTGATCTGGATAGACCTCGGCACGGATGCCAGTTGTATACTGTTGTATCTGCGCGCCACTATTTAATCACCGTCAATTCTCCATCAACTTTATATAGTTATCCAGATAATGACTTTCATCACCGATATCGTTTCAGCAAATGTTCATTCAGCCCATGTCTCGGCAATCAAGGATATGGCCATGCTAAGCGCAAAAATTGAAGGTGTAGCATCACTCACCTGGGGACTGCCTTCATTCCAGACGCCTGACTATATCCGCGAAGGCGTCAAACATGCGCTTGATATTGATGTTGATGCCGGCAAATACACTCTGCCCGACGGCCTGCACGAGCTGCGCACCCTGGTCGCTGCCAGGCACAGGGCAGAAACCGGTATCAGTGTTGACGCCGATGCGAACGTGATGATCAGCGCTGGCAACATGCAGGGATTAAACACACTGTTCCATACCATGCTCGACCCAGGTGATGAAATAATCCTCACAGATCCGTGTTTTGCCTCGCATATACAGCAGATTAATTTATTTTCTGGCACGCCGGTCTACTGGCCGCTGGATGAAGCTAACAACTGGTCACTCAATGTTGACCTGCTACCGGATTTGATCAGCAAAAAAACCCAGGCCATTGTGCTGGTCAGCCCGTCAAATCCTACCGGTAAAGTATTTTCCAGAGAGGACCTGATTCGTGTTGGTAAAATTGCAAAACAACATAATGTTCTGCTCATTATTGACGACCCGTACAGCGACTTTATTTACGATAAACCGCAGGATTATTTCAACCTGGCAAGCGTTGCAGAATTAACCCGGCATATTGTTTACCTGTATTCATTTTCTAAAGCCTATGCCATGAGCGGCTGGCGACTGTCTTACATGATCATGCCCGCCGAGTTAAAGCACGAAGCACTCAAGGTGCACGATGCCACCATGATCTGCGCGCCGAGAATCTCGCAACTTGCAGGCATCATTGCCCTGAGCCAGCCCTCAGATCACAAACGCGAGTTTCTGACGATCCTGAATGCACGCAGAACACTCATCAGCCAGCGGCTAGCTCGTGTAGCGCATGTATTCTCGAATCACATTCCCGAAGGTGCTTATTATGTGTTCCCGAAAATACTGGCCGAGCACACCAGCTCTAAAGATTTTGCGATTGACCTGTTAAACAGAGCCAAAGTCGCGGTGACTCCCGGCAGTGCTTTTGGGCCCTCAGGCGAGCACCATGTGAGAATGGCCTACTGTGTCGATGAAGACACTATCAACCTGGCGTTCGATCGTATAGAGCGCTATTTTACACCTTAAGCAAGCATTGCTGGCGCTCACGACCTTTCATATCATCGATTGACGCAAGCGTCACACCGCGCCACTGAGACCAGACTTACCCGGTACAATAAAACAGCTTTTAAGCCCTGCAGGTTGTGGATGGGGCCAAACTTGCTATATTAGTGATACCCGTGCGCACCCCAAATACTCCCGACCGACACACTGTTTACAGGATGAAGTCTAATGAGCGAACACACCGTCACCATTACCGACAATAAAACCGGAAAACAGATTGAGCTGCCTGTACTTGATCCGACACTTGGACCGCGTGCAGTCGACATTGGCCGGTTTTTTCGCGAGATGGGCTACTTCACCTATGACCCGGGGTTCCTCTCTACCGCCAGTTGCCAGAGTTCGCTGACTTACCTCGATGGCGACAATGG
>JBATHJ010000635.1:0-3601 GCA_049666625.1 Gammaproteobacteria bacterium
ATACATAACCGCGGCCTTCGTTGGAGGGCATCACGCCATCAGCAATCAGGAACGCGCAGGAACGGATATGGTCTGCAATCACGCGCAGAGATTTACTGTCGGTGCCGGCCGCGTGGGTCACCTCGGCAGCAGCGCTGATCAGCTTGCGGAACAGGTCGATATCGTAATTATTGTGTACACCCTGCATGATCGCGGCGAGGCGTTCCAGCCCCATGCCGGTGTCGACCGAGGGCGCGGGCAAGGTATGCAGTTCGCCATCCGCACTGCGGTTGTACTGCATGAACACCAGGTTCCAGATTTCGATGTAGCGATCACCGTCTTCTTCGGGTGATCCCGGCGGGCCGCCGGGAATATCTGCACCGTGATCATAAAAAATCTCGGTACAGGGACCGCAGGGACCGGTGTCGCCCATTTGCCAGAAATTATCTTTTGCGCCGATGCGCCCAAAGCGTTTCGGATCGACCCCGATGTGCTTCAACCAGATATCGGCGGCTTCGTCATCTTCTTCAAACACCGTGACCCAGAGACGCTCTTTGGGCAGGCCGACGACCTCGGTGAGAAATTCCCAGGCGTAACTGATCGCATCCAGCTTGAAATAATCGCCAAAGCTGAAGTTACCCAGCATTTCGAAAAAGGTGTGATGACGCGCGGTGTAACCGACGTTTTCGAGGTCGTTGTGCTTGCCGCCCGCGCGCACGCAGCGCTGCGCCGTGGTGGCGCGGGAGTACTCACGCTGGTCGCGACCCAGGAACACATCTTTGAACTGCACCATGCCCGCATTGGTAAACAGCAGGGTGGGATCATTGGCGGGCACCAGCGAGCTGCTGCGCACGATCTCGTGCTGCTTGCTGTAGAAAAAATCGAGGAATTTCTGGCGTATTTCTGCGCTTGCAGTCATGTCTTAACTTACTTTAAGTAATTAATATAACTTATTGTTTAAATTGTTTTATTTATATCTACTCAAGTTCATCCATGACTTTATGTATCGCCTCCAGGGTAAATCCCCGGTATTGCAGAAAACGCATGCGTTTTGCGCGCTCTTCAAAATCCGCGACCACTGTGCCACGATATTTCCTGCGGTATTCATCGCGCAATGCCTCGACCCAGGTATCATCCCTTGCATGCAGATGCGTTGAATACAACGCCTCAGCAATACCCCGCTCTTTCAATTCCAGCGCGATGCGCACAGGCCCATACCCCCGGTTTCTGCGACTGCGAATATAGGCCTCGGTAAAACGTTCATCCGACTGCCAGTCTGCAGCTTGCAGCCGTTCCAGTGCAGCCTCAATCGCCTCACCGGCAAAGCCTTTTTGCCTGAGCTTTTGCCTGATTTCGAAAGCAGAATGCTCGCGCCTGGCGAGCATTCTGACAGCCACCTGTCTGGCATCGGGTTCAGCCAATGGCGATAACTACCGTCTCAGGCTTCTTCCATCACCGGCTCTTCATCTATAGCCATGGCTTCTTCTGCACGAGACCTGGGTTTAACCAGTAGCAGCTCACGCAACTTCTGGTCAATATCGTTGGCGATTTCGGGATTGTCGTGCAGGAACTGGCGTACTTTTTCCTTGCCCTGGCCAATGCGGTCACCGTTGTAGCTGTACCAGGCACCGGCCTTGTCGATCAGGTTGTTCTGCACACCAAGATCGATCAGCTCGCCTTCGCGTGAAATCCCGTGGCCATACAGAATCTCGAAAGTGGTGATTTTGAATGGCGGCGCCACCTTGTTCTTCACTACTTTGACCTTGGTTTCATTGCCCACCACTTCATCGCCCTGCTTGATGGCGCCGATGCGGCGTATGTCGAGACGCACCGAGGCGTAAAATTTAAGTGCATTACCGCCGGTAGTGGTTTCCGGGCTGCCGAACATGACACCGATTTTCATCCGGATCTGGTTAATGAAAATCACCATGGTGTTCGAACGCTTGATGTTACCGGTGAGCTTACGCAATGCCTGTGACATCAGGCGCGCCTGCAGGCCCATGTGGGAATCACCCATATCACCTTCGATTTCAGCCTTGGGTGTTAATGCGGCCACCGAGTCGATCACGACGATATCGACCGCACCTGAGCGCACCAGCATATCGGTAATTTCCAGCGCCTGTTCGCCGGTATCCGGCTGTGACACCAGCAGTTCGTCCACATTCACACCGAGTTTTTCTGCATAGGCCGGGTCGAGCGCGTGCTCGGCATCAACAAAGGCCGCGGTCCCGCCCAGTTTTTGCACTTCGGCGATCACGTGCAGGGTTAAAGTAGTTTTACCCGAAGATTCCGGGCCATAAATTTCAGTCACGCGGCCGCGTGGCAGGCCGCCGATGCCGAGCGCGATATCCAGCCCGAGCGATCCAGTTGATACTGCCTGTACATCGGGAATGGCGCCATCATCACCCAGGCGCATGACAGATCCCTTGCCAAACTGCTTTTCGATTTGTGATAAGGCCGCGGCCAGCGCCTTCTTACGATTGTCGTCCATTGGTTTCCCCCGTGATATGTTGTAACTGGAATGTCATAAAAGCCGTTCGATTATCACATAGAAGACCCACGCCTCCTAGCCCGTTTTATCGGCTGCGTGAAGAAACCGGCTTGCGCTAGAATGTGCAGATGAAAAGGCTGTTATCTATCATCGAATCGCCGCTGCATCCGGATTTTTCGGCATTGTATCGACGCTTGAATATCGAGGAAACACGCGTCAGCTCCATGCGAAAGGCAATCAGTATTCTAAAAACTGAGCCACCTGGGCTGATCGTGTGCGAGTTTTTTTACGGTTACAGCAACAATTATGCGGGCGTGAATATCAGTAACCTGGATGTGATGCTGGCCAGCCTGCAGAAATATTCACCACAGTCGCGGGTTATCGTGCTGGTGGACAAATCAGAGCGCCAGTACGTCGACACCCTCAGCGCACTGTTCCCGCTGCATGCCGTTTTAGTCTACCCGGTCACAGAGCAGGCACTGACGGCCGCTCTGTCATAGTGAAACTTAATCGAAAAATTCAGCCTGTTGGCGGATGCCGTGCGCCATGCCATCGAGCCGTGACGCGATTTTTTCCATGGTACCCAGCAGTGCGACATCGAGTCCCGCCTCGATAATAAGCTTGAGTTCATCGTAATGACTGTTCGACAGGCTGTCACCGGAAGCTTCAACAAGTTCACGGAATCGATCTACCATGGCCTGCGCATGATCTGACTGGTGCATTATTCATCTCCACTGTGTTCTAGCGGGCTGCTTTCAAGGTACGTCTCGCCCGTTTCATAAATATTCTTTGCCGAACCGACGATCAGCTCATCGGGTGCGATGGCCACTTTTTTATTCTTGTTGGGATAGTCGAGCGCATTGAGTACAAAACGCATGGCGTTGAGGCGCGCGCGTTTTTTGCAATCTGATTTCACCACAGTCCAGGGCGCGTCGGCGGTGTCTGTGTAGAAAAACATGGCTTCCTTGGCCTCGGTGTAGTTTTGCCATTTATCGAGTGAGGCCATATCGATCGGGCTTAACTTCCACTGTTTCAATGGCGACAGCTTGCGCGCCTGGAAACGACGGAACTGCTCGTTACGACTGACCGAAAACCACAGCTTGAAGAACTTGATACCGCTGCGCACCAGCA
>JBATHJ010000636.1:0-2732 GCA_049666625.1 Gammaproteobacteria bacterium
TGCTTAAATATCCGCTGATGAACACAGATAAACACGGATAAGACAGCGCTATTAGTTATGTTTAATTTTTCATTATTCATTATTCACTATTCATTGCTTTAATAGATGTCGCCTTTACTACAACAACTGATCGACGCGTTAAAATGCCTGCCCGGCGTCGGGCCCAAGTCCGCGCAACGCATGGCGTTTCATTTACTGGAACGCGACCGAAGCGGTGCGACGCGATTGTCGCAGGCGCTGGTGTCTGCGGTTGAAAAAATTGGCCATTGCACTGTCTGCCGCACATTAAGTGAAACAGATGTGTGTGAAATATGCGCCAGCCGTTCGCGTGATGACAGTGTGTTGTGCGTGGTTGAAACCCCGGTTGATGTAATCGCAATCGAACACCTCGGGGACTTTCGCGGTAAGTATTTTGTGTTGATGGGACATCTGTCGCCGCTCGATGGTATTGGTCCGGTCGAGCTTGGGCTGGATAAACTTGAAAAACGTCTTGCCAGTGGTGAGCTGCAGGAATTAATTCTTGCCACCAACCCGACAGTCGAAGGCGAGACCACGGCGCATTACATATACGAAATGGCGAATGCGCATAACGTGGTCACCACGCGTATCGCGCACGGCGTACCGCTGGGCGGTGAACTGGAATATATAGATTCCGGTACACTGGCGCATGCCTTCAGCGGTCGTCAACGCATCCGTTCGTAAACACTGATGGTGTACCAGTCAATCTCGGGAGATAAAAAATGAGTGAGTGCCTGTTTTGTAAAATTCGCGATGGTGAAATCCCGGCAGAAATGGTTTATGAAGATGATGATGTGCTGGCGTTCAATGATGTGAATCCGCAGGCACCGGTGCATGTGCTGGTGATTCCAAAGAAACATATATCCACGGTGAACGATGCCGGGGACGATGATGCCGCCCTCATCGGAAAAATGGTGCTGGCAGCAAAACACATCGCCAATGAGCGCAAGATTGCGGCAGACGGTTATCGACTGGTGGTGAACTGCAACCAGAATGCAGGCCAGACCGTATTTCATATCCACCTGCATTTGCTGGGTGGCAGGCGCATGAGCTGGCCGCCGGGCTGAGTCTGCCAAGTATATTAGAATTGACTAATATCAATACACGCGCGACTGCTGTCGTGCACAATACCTTCCGAGATTAAATATTTCTTATGGCTGCCGTGCGTAATTTATTCATATTGCTGATGTTTTTTGTTCTGGGTGTCGCCCAGGCTGCGCCCCATGGCGATGAGCTGTTCGGCCGTCACTGCTCGGTGTGTCACGGTGCTGACGGTGAGGGCGGGGTCGGTGTGCCGTTGTCGCTGCCTTCGTTTATCAACAGCGTGTCTGATGATTACCTGGTGAAAACCATTCGCGTGGGACGTCCGGGCAGAATCATGCCGGCATTTGCCGAACTCAGTGATGCCCAGGTGAATGCGATAGCCGGCTTCATGCGCACATGGGCAAACAAACCGGCACCCAATTACGACACCGCGACGATCGCGGGCGATGCAAAACACGGTAAAGAACTCTTTGCCGGCTACTGCGCACAATGCCACGGTGAAAATGCCACCGGGGGTAAAGGCACCGGCGTAACGTTTTCCCGCAAACGTGATTTACCCATCACCGCACCAGCACTAAATAACGCCGGTTTCCTCGCCTCGGCGACAGATTCAATGATCAAGGACACCCTGCTGCTCGGCCGTGAAGGCACACCGATGACCTCCGCACTGGTGACCGGCCTGTCAGAGAAAGACGTCAACGACCTGGTGGCCTATATTCGTGCGTTCGAAAACGGCTATAAGCAACAGGCCGCCAAACAGGCGGAAGACGCTGTCATCATGGTCGAGTCGCCGTACACCCTCGAAGAAACCATCGAGAACGTAAAAATGGCGATCACCGACCAGAACTTCACCCTGATCAGAACCGATTATCTTGATCACGGGCTGGTGGAAGAAGGCAAGGAAAACAAAAAACAGGTGGTGTTGCACTTCTGTAATTTCGGATTTTTATTTGATGCGCTGACACTGGATCCACGCGTCGGCATGTTTTTACCCTGCCGCGTCACGGTGGTCGAACATGAAGGCAAGGTGAGCGTGATGACCATCAACCCGTTACGTTTGAGTATGTTGTTTAACAATGATGAGCTCGATGAAGCCTGCAAACACATGCACGAGGTTTATGTGGCCATTCTTGAGGATGCGGTACTGTGATTAAACGTCTACTGATAGCTCTGCTGGTTGTGTTGCCGTCTGCCGTTGCGTCTGCAGCCGATCTCATCATGGTGCGCTCGCAACAAAAATTTCCCGAAGCCATGCTGACATTACAGGGCTCGGTTGCTGAACACGGCTATGCAGTCACACGCGTACAGCGTATCGACATCGGCCTCACCGGTATGGGCTATAAAACCGACAAGTACCGCGTGGTGTTCGTCGGCAAGCCTGAAGAAATTCATTACCTGACAAGCAAACACCCAAACCTGATTCCGTACATGCCGCCCAAGGTTTCAATTTTTGCAGAGAACGAGGACACCGTGCTGGTAACAGCAAATCCGAAACTCTATGCACAAATGATTGATGACGAGCAGGACAAGCTGATTTTCCAGCGCTGGGAAAGTGATATCCACTCGGTGTTTGATGATATCCGGAATGCGGAATAGCCGAGCTCAGAGGTCTAAAATATTACGATGTAACTAAAGTTGATTCCGCTTATCCTGGTTTCACTGCCAGGCTC
>JBATHJ010000637.1:0-2358 GCA_049666625.1 Gammaproteobacteria bacterium
TTTGGTACCCAGGCGCACGTGATTACAGCGTTCTCGATGGATTTGAATGGCAACGGTATTACTGTTTCCAACGACATCTGGGAACAGATGAAAAAGAACATTCCAAAAGACAAGGACGGCAAGGTGATTCACCCGATCAAGGCGGATTATCTCAAGCCGGTGGTTGAAAGTTTCAAGAAAGAAGGCAAGCCGTTCAAGATGGGCATGGTCTTCCCCGTGTCTACGCACAATTATGAATTGCGTTACTGGCTGGCTGCCGGCGGCATTCACCCCGGTTACTATGCACCGAAAAAAGGTGACACCTCGGGAACCATCAGTGCCGATGCATTGTTATCTGTGACACCGCCACCGCAAATGCCATCCACGCTGGAAGCCGGCACCATCTATGGCTATTGTGTCGGCGAGCCGTGGAACCAGCAGGCGGTATTCAAGGGCATTGGTGTGCCGGTGATTACCGATTATGAAATCTGGAAAGATAATCCCGAAAAAGTATTTGGTGTCACCGATGAGTGGGCGAAAAAATATCCCAATACGCACAAGGCCGTGATAAAAGCCCTGATACGTGCCGCGATGTGGCTCGACCAGGGCGGTCTGGAAAACCGCAAGGAGGCCGCGAAAATCTTGTCGCGTTCTGAGTACGTGGGCGCAGATTATGAAGTCATCGCAAATTCCATGACCGGCACCTTTGAATACGAGAAAGGCGACAAGCGTTCGGTGCCGGACTTCAACGTGTTCTTCCGTTATAACGCAACCTATCCTTATTACTCGGATGCGACCTGGTATTTGACCCAGATGCGTCGCTGGGGCCAGATCGCCGATGAAAAGCCTGACAGCTGGTACATGGAGACCGCGAAAAAAGTCTATCGCCCGGACCTGTATGCAGAAGCTGCAAAAGAACTGATCAAGGAAGGCAAGGCGAAAGCATCTGACTTTCCTGACTTTGAAAAGGAAAGCGGTTACAAGCCTCCGCAGACAGAGTTCATTGACAAGATTACTTATGACGGTACTAAACCGAATGAATACCTGGCCAAGTTCAAAATAGGCCTTAAAGGTAAAGACATCGTTAAGTGATGCCCTGGCGAGTTCAGGGATGTTGAAGATTTACTGGAAATGACCCGGTCTGTACGGTGCGCGACTCACCGTACCGACCGGGCCAGGAGTGCGCTAATGAGTACGACAGCTTTAAAAATGAATGACATGCTGAGGAGCTTTGCGTTCATACAAAAAATTAACATGATGGAACTGGTGCGCATGATTTTATTGCCGCTGGTTGCATTCATTATATTTCTTGGCCTGTGGGACGGTGCGGCTTCGCACATCAAAACCTCGCTGGGCCAGGTGCCGGGACCTGCCGAAGTCTGGGAGCAGGGCGTCGGTCTGTACCATGAACACGTGCGTGAACGCGAAAAAGAAGAAGCGTTCCATCAGCGCCAGGAAAAGCGCAATGCCGACAAGCTGGCGAAAGACCCTGACGCAAATGTCAGTATGAGGCCCTACACCGGCAAGCCGACATTTTTCGACCAGATACTGACCAGCCTCGGCACGGTGTTTACCGGGTTTTTTCTCGGCGCATTGATTGCAGTACCGCTGGGTATCGTCACCGGCCTGAGCAATTCAACATACCGTGCAATCAACCCCATAGTGCAAATTTTCAAACCGGTGTCGCCACTGGCGTGGTTACCGATCGTCACCATGATAGTGAGCGCGGTATATGTATCGGATGACCCGATGTTCGCCAAGTCATACGTGACCTCGGCCATTACAGTAACCCTGTGTTGCCTGTGGCCGACACTGATCAACACCGCGGTGGGCGTGTCATCGGTCGATAAAGATTTAATCAACGTGTCAAATGTGCTGCGTCTGGGCTGGTTCACGCATGTCTGGAAAATTGTATTGCCATCATCGGTGCCAATGATATTTACCGGCTTGCGTTTGTCCCTGGGTATCGGCTGGATGGTGTTGATCGCGGCAGAAATGCTGGCGCAAAACCCGGGGCTGGGCAAGTTTGTCTGGGACGAATTTCAGAACGGCAGTTCGAATTCACTTGGCCGTATCATGGTGGCGGTGTTTGCTATTGGCATTATTGGTTTCGCGCTCGACTGGTGCATGTTGATGATGCAGAAAAAAGTTTCCTGGGACAAGGCTGCCGTGTTGCGCTAACACGATCAGACTATACCCGCGAACTGTGTATTCAATGAGCTGTAATAGAACAGGCTGTAATAGAACAAGTTGTAAACAGAACAGGTACTGAGGAGCTGTAATGTCAAACGATCATCTGTCTATCGATCATCTGTCTATCGATCATGTGTCGATCGAATTCCCGACGCCCAATGGCCCGTTCAAGGCACTTGACAATGT
>JBATHJ010000638.1:0-4680 GCA_049666625.1 Gammaproteobacteria bacterium
GTGGCGGGTGGCCTGCACCAGGTCGACGATATAACGATTGAGTTTCGGGTCGAGGTAAAGCGCGGCGGCCGCGGCACGCATGGCGAGCAGGTCGTCTTTTGCGAGCACCGTCTCTGGCAGTTGCTGCGAGACAGTCTGTGCAGTGTTGTCCAGTTCCAGGATCAGCAGCTCTTCGCTGTGGCTGGGATGTTCGGCGCGCACCATCATCAGGAAGCGGTCGAGCTGGGCTTCGGGCAGGTGGTAGGTGCCTTCCTGCTCGATCGGGTTTTGCGTGCCCAGCACCATGAACAGGTCGGGCAGCGCATAGCTGGTCTGGCCCACCGTGATCTGGCGTTCGGCCATCGCTTCCAGCAGCGCCGACTGAACCTTGGCCGGTGCGCGGTTGATCTCGTCCGCGAGCAGGATGTTGTGAAACAGCGGGCCAGGGCGAAATTCGAACGCGCCTTTTTCATGGCGGTATATATCGGTGCCTACGAGGTCGGAAGGCAGCAGGTCGGGCGTGAACTGTACGCGGTGAAAGTCGCCCTCGATGGCTTCGGACAGCGCTTTTACTGCGGTGGTTTTTGCCAGGCCGGGCAGGCCTTCGACCAGCAGGTGGCCATCGCTGAGCAGACACACCAGCATACCGTCAACCAGCCGCTGCTGGCCGATAACACGGGATGCGATATGGGCGCGTACCGCGTCAAGTTTTGTTCTGTTTTCATCATCGATGATCGATGATGCCCCGGGTTTCGCGCTGCTGGCGGATGCGGATGGATGCATGATGGATACCTTATATATAGATGTAAATGAAGCGATGCAACGATCGGCGGGATAGGCGCCTGAGTCACCAATATCGCACGTGCGCGCCTGAATGGCTATATATACATAACATTTTGCAAGGGATTATGTTCACAGTCATACCTTATATGCTGCAAAACCCGGGTGAGGTGACACAAACGTCATGCTACATGGCAGATTAACAGTCCGGTAAATCGCCTGGATCAAACCAGTGCTTAACCATACTGAAAGTGTTGCCAGCTGTTTTATGAATGTTATTCAGATTTCATTAATATTAGTTATTGTGCATACACCAGGTTTATTTCAATTGTCATCCTGAGTAAACGTGTGTGCCAGCGATTATCGAGAATTATTCTGATTGTAACTAGTCCTCATTTTTCGACGACCCTTTTATTTTCCTTTCCCGAAATACCTTATGGATATTGTCTCCAGTTCACATGGCGATTTTGCTCAGCGGTGCGGAGCGTTTTCGCATAGCATCCGCTGCAGCTACTTGTTAGCGTTTTCATTTGTATATTTACCGTTAAGTTACTAATGCGTCGCGAATCTGCATATAGGCAATTAAAAATTCAAAGAACATTCGCCAAAAAAGCTCCATAAACAGGAAGCAGAATATGAAGAAGGCTATAAGTTTAGTTTGTTGCTTTATATTTAACGATTTCCATATCAACTCTTTTCCGTTTTCATATGTGGCATTTATAAATTGATACTTACCTATGATCCACGTAAACAACAGCCATGTTCCGATTGGTAATATAAATGCGCCAATGTAATAAAATATTATTAAAACTTCAGTGCTAATAAAGCTTTTAAAAGTAAGAAATTCCATCATGTATTTTTAAATACCTATGTTACTTATTGTGGTGCTAACGTTTAAATTAAGCAGCGCGGCGCTTTTTCCGCGCCCCGCTTAAACGCATTGTTAAATGACGACATTCGGTAGCTCCGTTACTTTCTCTAAAATACACAAAGGTGAAGCTTCTGAAAGCTCTTTATAATCACCAAATCCCCAGAGAACGCCAATTGAACGTAGGCTGTTTTTATGAGCAGATTCAATATCTACAGCTCGATCACCAACCATTATTGCTCGATTATCTATGGTTCCAGAATCTATCAGTCCAGCTAATTGAGTTTCCTTTGTGATTCCAATATCCCCTCCATTCACAAAGTCAAAATATTCGTTCAAGCCAAATAGAGACAATATCTTCTCTGCAAAGTCTCGGCGTTTGGAAGTGCAGACGCCGAGTCTTAGGCCTGAGTTTGTCAATTGCTCAAGTACTAACGGCATCTCGGGATAGAGAGTATTTTCCGAATATCCAATATCGGAATAACGTTCTCGATAAGTAGATACAAGTAAAGTAACATGGGCTGCGCTAATACCATGCGCGAGCTTCAAAAATGTTTCGTCAAGCGGAGGACCAATTTCCTTTGCTATAGTGCTATCAGAAAGTGTGCTGAATCCATGACTTTTTAGTGCATGATTAAAGCACCGAATAATTCCCATGCTTGGATCGCTAATTGTGCCATCAAGGTCTAGAACTAAATTCGTGCAGTCAAACTTCATTATTGGCTCAGCCATTTAACGTTTGAGTTGTGGGGCGGCGCAGCGAAGTGGATTGCCACACACGAACAACTTGTTATAACCCATCTTTAATGAACCTGATTGCATATGAGTTATGCGCTTTTTTTCCGGTCGCTATGTCTGTTACGTGCGCCAAAATGTATAAGCCCCCTCTGGATCACTATCCTCCAGGATTAAATCTAGTGCTGGGTCACCGATTATAAATACTGGTGCTTTGGGCATCGTACCACTGCCGTTAGCATAATCACGCTTACCAAAAATTGCTTTGTCGTTTGGGTCTGGTTCATAGTAGTTAACACTAAATGAAAAATTACTTATTGTGTCTGGAGATGGAGATGCGCCGGACACTAGAAATGCAGCGACAGTTAATTGATTGGGCTTTGCCTTTTTGAGTCTTTTTATAGTTACGCCATGACTTGAAGATATACGAGAAATTGCCGTCAGTGCAGAACATTTTCTCAGGTTAGAAATAATTATGCCTTGAACCCAAATATTTACTGGAGAACATCCCGGGTCTTGACCATCCTGAAAAAAGGTCAGGTCACGCTTCGTTGGCGCGTCGCAGGCGGGCCTCGACCCGGGCGGTGTTTAACCGGCTGTTGTCGACCACTTCGGGATAGAGGGGATAAAACTTTTCTATATCGAAAACATAATCGCATGCGGACTGCTCCAGGCGCTGCCTGACCGTAAGGGGCAGGCCATCCATCATCAACAGTCGTGGCGCGAGCCGCTGTAAATAGAGATCGCAAAGCCGCTGGCATTCCGGGTCTTCCCACACATCCCTGATCAGACAGGGCGGAAAGTCGTCCGCCGTCGGCTCCAGGCGTTCGAACCATGCGCCCCGCGGCTTGTTGCCGGCACGGTTTTCGATTAACTGCTGCAGGCGGTAGTTGACCGGCGGCAGGTAGGTCGCCTGCGCCTCTGAATCCGGATCCGGCACCGCGAGTTGCGCCGCCGGAATGGAAAGCCACTCAGGCGGTGGCACAGGCCGCCTCATATCTTCCTCATAGACGCAGGAATGCAGCAATGCGAGGGGGCTTTCGTCGCTGCCATCCAGCAGCCAGTATTCGAAACGATCCGCCGCCTCGAAAGGCACAGGTGTGATGCTGATTGCATCGAAAAGCCGCTGGCTGTCTGAGCGAACCCGTTCGGGTTCCAGCGAGGATCGAATGACGCGGGTCTTGTGCTGATCACCTTCGATAGTCACTATAAAGGCAGGATTCACTCTCGGATCGTGGCTGAAGGGTTCATTAAGTGATTTCCGGCTTTCGTCCTGCGCATAGCGTATTGCCCAGTTCTTGCCGTCCAGGCTCAGGGCCCGCGCCCAGCCCATTTCGGCGACCTGGACGACGCCGACATACGGCTGCAGCAATCGTTTGGAGTACACTTTTATCATCTCAGGCTCATCGTAGTTTGTTCGAATATCTTGACCCGATGCATACGTGATTCGGCGGTGTGCTATCGTTCAACCCGCCAGGCTGGTAAGACGCTTACGGGTAACGCTATATCTATCAACGCATTTTACATTATTCGAATTTGATTCAGATGCTTCATCAATTCTTTTGAGCATATAACATTAAAACTCAGCCGCATCGTTTGTTCACGTCGGTTGAGCCGCCGTGTCATGTGATATATTCCGTTTCCTATGATTGTTTTCTTCCAATTAGCAGTTTCCAGTTTTTACGACAACAAACAGCAGCTTCAACTGGCGCTCGCCATTTGCGTGTTCACTGGAATGAATTGTTATAAATATTTTTATTCATTGTTAATTGCTTTAAATTTACTTCGAATCAGTTCAATCCGTTTTCGGTTCACGCCAAGATCAGAATGACCAACTCTTGAAGCTGATCGAACATGTATGACCCCTTCTTTAGATTCTGGGTCTGGGAAATAAAATTCTACATCATCAACAAAACGGAATACTCTTGAAGTAAACTCAGCTCTTATGTAATTATGCTCAACCACTATGATCTTTGATTGCTTAAGTTCCTTGAGGATATTCAAAATATGATTCTTTGCCTCTAATGGAGGGCCTGTAATAAAGATGGGTTCGATAAAGTGTTTTTTATCGTTTGCCTGACTGTTAACGCAATTTGGCGTTGTTGGACATTCCTTCAGTTGGCCATTCTCAATTCCCAGTTTAGACATCGTTCCTGCACAACCTGTTAAAAGTATTAAACTTGTTAGAACAATCTGAATTTTTCTATTCATTGTTACAATACGTTGATTATAACGTTAAAGCTATGCGGCGCAGGTATTTTTTCGCCTGCGTCACGCATGAGCGTATTGTTATGCATTTTGCATATATTACTCATGAC
>JBATHJ010000639.1:0-1586 GCA_049666625.1 Gammaproteobacteria bacterium
TTTGTTGAAGTGCGTGTATAACATTTGAATGAACCTTTATTGCAAACAATATATAACCAGTCAGTCAAAGAGAACCCATTGATGCGTTCAGCTACGCTGTTAATTCACTGCCCGGACCAGCCCGGTATCGTGTTGGCGATCACACGTTTTCTATCAGGTCATGGGGGCAACATTGTATATCTTGACCAGCATGTAGATGCAGAACAAAAAGTTTTTTTCATGCGCGTCGAGTGGGACCTGGAGAAGTTTGATCTTGCAGACGAACTTATCGATGAGCATTTTATGGCTGAGGTGGGCAAGCCATTACATATGAAATGGGAGCTGCATTTTTCAGATGCAGTACCACGCATAGCACTGTTTGTATCAAATTTGCCGCATTGTTTTTACGACATCCTGTCACGCTATGAGGCAGGTGAATGGCGCGCGGAAATACCACTGATAGTAAGCAATCACACCGACCTGGAAGAAGCCGCAAACAGGCTCGGCATTGATTATTATTATTTACCAGTGAACAAACACAATAAGCATGAGCAGGAAGCAAAGCAACTCGAATTAATGCGTCGTTATGATATCGACTTCATTGTACTGGCACGTTACATGCAAATTCTCAGTGATAATTTTGTAGGCCAGTATCCGCAGCGTATTATAAATATCCACCATTCTTTTTTACCGGCGTTTCCCGGCGGCAAGCCATATCATTCGGCGCATCAGCGTGGCGTTAAAATCATTGGTGCCACCAGCCATTATGTAACAGCAGAGCTTGATGCTGGACCAATCATTGAACAGGACGTGGTACATATAAGCCATCGAGATTCGGTTGATGACATGGTTAGAATAGGGCGCGACCTGGAAAAAATAGTACTGGCGCGCGCTGTCTGGCACCAGCTCAATCATGACATCCTGGTATATGAAAACAGGACTGTGATATTTGATTAAAGAACTCCAGGTTAATTACCAGTATGCGATACGCTCAATAGTGCAGTCGCACGTCGATAGAGCACGGTATATTTAAGAGAGAGTTTATGCAGCCAGTGTTTGCGTTTCATACTGGTTTCATTTTCTTCAAGCGTTGAAGCAAGCTGGGCAATAACAGGTAATATTTGCACCTGGCTGATCAACAGGTTTTTATCAAAGCTCTCGATTTCGTGTAAAAACTGTTTTGCAGTTGTATAGCGCAAACTGTCAAGCGTCGAGACAGCGACAGACTTTTCGTCAAGTTGATCAAAGCGAATCTCCGGCTTTTCATCTGCCAGCTCTTCGAGCTGTTCCAGGGCATGCTCTGAGATATCGGCAATGTCATCAGCAAGTTCGGCTATGGCTTGCCTGGTGCCAGTAAAACTAAGTATGGTTTTAAAGTGTCGAATCGTGGTGAGATACTGTTCGTCTTCAAGAAAAATTCTGAGAACAGTGTAACCCGGGTGCGTGCTGACAGATTCGGTTTCAGATTTGGATTTAACCGGGAGCTCGGTGCTCGCTGACAGTATCAGCGGGAAAAAAACAAACCAGAGAATATGAAAATAACGCAGCATGGTGAAACCGGTCGATAATGTCCGTTTACTGACCCGATAGTAACAACAGAGTTCATG
>JBATHJ010000640.1:0-1520 GCA_049666625.1 Gammaproteobacteria bacterium
ATGGGGATGGAGCACATAGTCGCCAGCCAGGCGGAAGAAATTGTCATCACGGATGTATTCGAGAACAATGAAGACGAAATCCGCGAAATAAATGCTGACTTTCTGCAGGACAGCACGTTTAAAGGTATCAGGCGTTCGTTCACCATTTTCAATGGCACGCAACTGCGTCAGTCATATCAGTCATTCAAGCATTCCCAGGCCAAACCCTACCGGATTAATCTCAGGTATGTTCGCGCGGAACCTGAACGCAATCGCCAGCTCGCGTGGCGCAGTCTTTCGATCTCGGGGGCGGTGATGGCGCTGGCGGTGCTGCTGGCCAGCACCTGGTATTTCACTGAATATAAATCAGATTACCTGCTGGTGGCGGCGGTGCTGTTTGTTGTTGCTGGCGTCATAGCGCTGCTGCTGTTTTTTTACCGCTCACGCGACACCTATATATACAAAAGCCTGGTCGCCGGAGTGCCGCTGATCGAGCTGGATAATCACAAACCCAATATGCGTGACTTCGACGCGTTTCTATATAAGCTGGAAGCGCATATTCGTGACGCGCATGCGCGTGCCATGAGCAACCGGGAGTTGCTGGCTGGCGAATTGAAGGACCTGCGTCGCCTGAAAGATGCCGGCATGTTGACCGAAGAGGTATACGAGCAGGCACGTGCACTAATTTTCAAACACAAAGATTACAGCGTGAGCCAGTAATGCACGATCATGCTGATCAGTATTTAATGACCGTATGAATAATGGCAGGTCAGGGCGTTTCTTAACTCGATGGTCTGCACTGCCTTGACTATTATCTTCTATGCTCGCACCCGCTGCCGAGCTCTCGATCGAAACCCTGAAACTGCCCGCCGGTTTTAAACTCGAAATTTTTGCCACCGAAGTAGAAAATGCACGCCAGCTGGCGCTGGGCGACAAAGCCACGGTGTTTGCCGGCTCGCGCAGTGCAGGCAATGTGTATGCCCTGGTCGATGATAATGCAGACTACAGGGCAGACAGGCAATTACTCATCGCCAGTGATCTCAACATGCCGAGCGGGATTGCGCGTCCCATGGTAGACCTCGGTGCGCATGTCGCCCCGCTGGGCATGGCGTTTTACACCGGTAAAGAGTTTCCTGAAAAATACCGCGGCGGTTTTTTTGTGGCTGAGCACGGCTCATGGAACCGCAGTGAAAAAACCGGTTATCGTGTAATTTTTGTAAAACCGGGAAAGGGCGCAGCGAAACCAGTTGTTGAGCCCTTCATAACAGGCTGGCTTGATCGCGAGGAAGATTCCGCCTGGGGACGGCCGGTGGATATCTTAAACCTGCCGGATGGTTCGATACTCATATCAGATGATTTTGCAGATGCCATTTACCGGGTGAGCTATGTGAAATAAAAGGGCGATGAAATGAACTACATTCCACCGCCCCGAACATCATCAGCTTTTGTGTTTACGGCATGTACCAGTTAATCCCAGCAGGCCGGATGCAAACAGCCACATCGCAGGGGGTAACGGGACCGCGCTAACCGCTGCGACTGAA
>JBATHJ010000641.1:0-4034 GCA_049666625.1 Gammaproteobacteria bacterium
GCGCCGGGGTGGCCTTTCTTTTGGTTACTTTTCTTTGGCCACGCAAAGAAAAGTGACTCGCCAGCAAGGCGAAAAACAATGCCATGTTGTACTGCGAATGAATCAGTAAACACTCAGACTGGATACCGAATCAAGTCCGGCATGGCGACAACGTTGGGGTTCGTATCCTCACCCCAACCTACAACTACAACTCAAACACATCACCACTTTTGAGCTGTTGCAGGTCCCAGTCCGGCAACGCCTGCTGGCACTCTTGCATGATGCCCTTTTCCTCGCCCGGTTTCAGATGCGAAATACACACTTTGGGTTTATGTTTCAGTTTGGGCAGATCCCGCGCCAGCAGTTCGGGACAATAATGAAATGCAATTCGCGCCAGGTCGATATCCCTGTCGGCGAACGCGGTTTCGATGAACAGCAGGTCGAGGCGTTTGTGCTTGTTGAGCGCCACCCACAGGTTCTCGTTGCTGGTGGTGTCGCCGCTGAAGGCAAAGGCCTTGCTCGCGGATTCGACCCGGTAGCCGACACCGGGCACGCTATGGTTGACGGTGATCATTTCAATTTTGCGCTGATCTATTTCGAGGATCTCGCCGGCTTTCATGCCGTTGAATTTGAGCACCGCATTGGTTTTATGCGGCAACACGCTAAAATCCGGCCAGATGGTCCAGTTGAAGATATGCTCGCGCAACACCTTGATGGTACTGCGCTGGGCAAACACCTGCAGCGGTCGGCCGATCAGGCTATCGAACAGGGTATCGGCGAGCAGGGGGATGGAAGCGATGTGATCAAGATGAGAATGGGTGATGAAAATCGTGCGGATTTTGCGCATTTCTTCCAGGCTGAGATCACACACCCCGGTGCCGGCATCTATCAGGATGTCGTCATCAATCAGAAAAGAGGTGGTGGCCACCCCTTTGCCTATGCCCCCGCTACACCCCAGCACGCGTACTTTCATGTCCTCAACCTTTAGAACATTTGATCATCTGATGCTAACATGCCGGTTCAGGCCGCAAACTCGGCATACTAATTATTATTTTTATTTGTGAGCAAGTTCACATTGAAGACCCACACCAGGAAGATCAGTATAGCCCACCATGAATAATCTTATTGCCGCCTTCATCGCGATATCGCTCTATCTCGTGTGCACCATGATGCTGATGTCGCGTCTGCGCGAATACGCCCCGGTGCTGTCGCTGGGTAAAACCGCAGCACTCATACCAGGCTTCCTGGCGCTTGCCGTACACGTATTCACCCTTGAACAAAGCATGGTCAGCCCGATTGGTATCAACCTCGGCTTCTTCAATGCACTGTCTTTGATTGCTGCATTTATTGCACTATTCACCCTGGTATCCACCATTCGTCATCCGGTCGAGATGCTGGGTATCCTGGTGTTGCCGCTGGCGGCACTGAGTATTGCGATTGACCAGTCGACGCATTCCAGCCACCTGCTGGCGCCGGGCAGTTCGTATGGGCTGATATTTCATGTACTGACATCACTCATCGCCTACAGCGTGCTGGCACTGGCGGCATTACACGCGATTGCCTTGTCGGTGCAGAACAGCTATCTGCACAGTCATCAGCCCGGCGGCGTTATTCGTATGATGCCGCCTTTGAAAACCATGGAAACCATGCTGTTTGAAACCATTGTGACCGGTTTTATATTCCTCAGCATTTCACTCGGCAGCGGCCTGGTGTTTCTCGAGAACATGTTCGCCCAGCAACTGGCACATAAAACAGTATTATCAATACTGGCGTGGTGCGTGTTCGCCATTCTGCTGCTGGGTCGCTGGTTGCTGGGCTGGCGCGGGCGTACCGCCATTCGCTGGACCCTGGGCGGATTCATCAGCCTGATGCTTGCCTACTTCGGCAGCAAGTTTGTGCTCGAAATTCTTCTCGGCCAAAGTTGATTAATTCGTGGCGAATAACTTTGTGCTCAGCTGCACTGCGATTGATTAACACGTGTCCGACATAAACGATATCTCACTGACGGTTCTGTTCAGTATCCTGGCGATACTGATAATGCTCTCGGGATTTTTTTCCGGCTCTGAAACCGCGCTGATGACCCTCAACCGCTATCGCCTGAAAAGCATGGCAAAAAACGGCCATCGCGGCGCCATCCTCGCGCGCAAACTGTTGAAGCGACCCGACCGCCTGCTCGGCCTGATTTTGCTCGGCAATAATTTCGTCAATATTGCGGCATCCTCGATTGCAACTATTATTGCCCTGCGACTCTATGGTGAAGCCGGCATTGCCATCGCCACCGGAATTTTAACCTTTGTCATACTGGTGTTCGCCGAAGTCGCACCCAAAACCCTGGCTGCGCTCAAGCCCGAGCGTTTTGCTTTTCCTGCGGCGTATGTTTACACCCCGCTGCTGAAAATTTTGTACCCGTTTGTCTGGCTGGTAAACGCAATCGCCAATCGCCTGCTCAGAGTTATCGGCATCAATGCCGAAGAAGGCCATAAAGACACTATCAACGCAGAAGAAATACGCGCTGTTGTCAATGAAGCCCGGCATTTGATGCCGCAAACGCACTCTGACATGTTGCTGCGAATTCTCGATCTTGAAAACACCAGTGTTGAAGACATCATGATTCCGCGCAGTGAAATCACCGGGATTGATCTCAACGATGACTGGATCGAAATCGAGCGCCAGATTTCCAACAGCCAGCGCACGCGTGTGCCGGTGTTTAATGACAGTATCGAAAATATTGTCGGCATGCTGCATTTGCGTAAAGTGCTCAACCTGATGTCACGCGATGAACTCAATCTCGAAACCCTGAACTCACAAATACGTGAACCGTACTTTATTCCTGAAGGCACACCCCTCACCCAGCAGCTGATCAACTTCCAGAAAAACCGCCGCCGTTCAGGCCTGGTGGTAGACGAATACGGCAGCATCATGGGCCTGGTGACGCTGGAAGACATTCTCGAAGAAATCGTCGGACAGTTCACCACCGATTCACCGGCGCGCAGCAGTTCGATCCACTTACAGCCCGATGGCAGTTTCCTGGTCGATGGCAGCACTCATATTCGTGACATCAACCGCGAACTCGGCATCAACCTGCCGACGGATGGCCCGAAGACACTCAATGGTGTGATACTTGAACATCTCGAAATGATCCCCGAACCCGGCACCAGCCTGATGATTGAAGAACTACCGATCGAAATCACCCGCACCTCGAGCAACGCAGTACTCATGGCCAAACTGATGCCGATGGCGGCTGAAGACAACAACACCGTAGCGGCGACCGGAAGCAACCAACCCCCGCCCTCAGCCACCAGGGAATAGTGCAGCAGCGCGTATAGCATGGCCAAACCCAAAACTCTTTACGCGTGCAGCATCTGCGGTGCCAGCCACAACAAGTGGTCGGGCCAGTGCGGTGACTGCGGCGAGTGGAACACGCTGGTCGAAAGTGTTGCTGTCAGCACCCACAAGCGCGCCGGGTTTGCCGGTAAATCGGGTGATGCCCGTATCAAGAAACTCGATGATGTATCGGTACAGGCGGAACCGCGCACCTCGACCGGCATAGGTGAACTCGATCGGGTACTCGGTGGCGGCCTGGTACATGGCTCGGTCACCCTGATCGGTGGTGACCCCGGGATCGGCAAATCCACCTTGCTGACGCAAACCCTGGCGACCCTGGCCGAACACATGCCCTGCCTGTATGTCACCGGTGAAGAATCGCTGCAACAGGTCAGCCTGCGCGCGCACCGCCTCGGCCTCTCGGGCAAAGACCTGCAACTGCTGTCCGAAACCTGCGTGGAAACCATCACCACGCTGGCGCTGGAACAAAAACCGAAAGTCATGGTGATCGATTCGATCCAGACGGTGTACACCGAAAACCTGCAGTCCGCGCCCGGCTCTGTCGCCCAGGTGCGCGAGAGTGCCGCGCAACTGGTACGCTTTGCCAAGCAGACCGGCACCGCGCTGTTTCTCGTTGGCCATGTCACCAAGGAAGGCACCCTCGCCGGCCCGCGCGTGCTCGAACACATGGTGGACACGGTGCTGTATTTCGAAGGCGACCAGGGCGAACG
>JBATHJ010000642.1:0-1827 GCA_049666625.1 Gammaproteobacteria bacterium
CGATAGGATTGCCATGGAAACCAGAGGCCGGCGGTTCGAAAATGAATATTATATGATTCATTATTACCGGCGACCTGCAGTTCGACACCATCGTAGGGCGATGCATCAAACGCACCAGTCTCGTCCAGGTCCAGTGCGATCTGCACAAAGCCGCCGTTATTTTCTGTTGAAACATCGCCACGCATACGCAGGCAGCTTTTGCCTTTATAACTGTCAAGGCTCAGCTCACCGCGGGATACCCCACCCATAACGGTGTCAGTAAATAAACGCCATTCGACACCCAGGTTCGACATCAGATCGCCACTACGTCGATCATCGATAACTAACTCTTTGGCTGACACGATACTCGATACCCCCAGGCATAATACAAACACAGAAATATATCGAACCAGAAGCTCACACTCGATTATTGCCCTCATGTATAAAAAGCTTGTGTGTTCATTATTATTGTACACCATGACTGTATGGTTTCTCATTTTAATGAACTCCCTATGTGTTAACGGTTAGCAGGCAGCTAGAACTTGATGTTGCCTGTCTCGATGACTTTACTCAAAGCGGTTTCGATCATGTAACGCGCGCGCCGCAGTTTCATTCAGGTAGTTATGTAGCTCTGCATCGGTAACATTACGGCTTTCACACTCACTGCTGTATTGCTCAAATGCAGCCAGGCTACTGATCAATTCCGACAGGTGACGCGGGCATTCACATTTAATGCTTGTTTACGATGCAGCCAGTCGCGCCAGGGTTTCATCGTCAAATAATCTAGCCGGTATGATACCGCTGGTGATGTATGAAAGATCGATCACTTCAGCAGATTTATTCGGCTCGGCGACACCACGATAACCGCATTGTTGCTGTATGGTTTCTATCGTGACCGGGGCGCGCAGCTTGATGCATTTAGCGGCTGGCAGATGCTTGAGGGCCTCACGACCAGCAAAACGGTAAATAACGATAACACGATATGCGCCCAGACGATTGACCCAGTCGTTTATCTGTATCGCAGTATCGACATGTAATGTGTGCTGCTCGATCACAAGCGTATCGGCTTTAAGCGTATTGAGCTGCGCCCGGAACGTGGTGTTATTGTCGAAACTCGCCACAAGATCGAGCTGGCCAGGCCGGTCATGCGCGGCTTCCATGCTGGCCGCCAGGGTTTCACCAACGACCACCACGCGGCAGGGCTGTTGCTTGCTGGCACCAATTCGGTAACCTTTTGATTTGCCGCTAATCTTTGCCGCCATGTGTTTGAGTCCTAATAATGACCAATATTTGTATTATACAATATCTTGACATAATATAAAATAAGGCGTATTGTCCTGGACATCGCCGAATACTTCGGCTTTTACCAGGGGAAAACAGCCATGACCACAGTAAAACGAACCATGTTGAAACGAGAAGATCGACGCGTAAGCCGTGCCATGATAGGCGTATTGACCGCACCGCTTGGACTGCTAGCTGGAATGGGGTTTTTGATTGCCTTATAGGCGATACAATGCTCTGTAGTTAGACAATACCTGGACAGGGATGTCGGTACCCCAGCAAAAAATGCATTCACTTATACCAGGGAGAAACCGCTAATGAATACTCGCAGCCCAGTACCCAGCGGGCGGGTCAATCGCCTGTTTCAGCTTGGCAAAATAGCCACCGGTGTTGCTGGCGGCATGCTCAACGAGGGCGCCAGGCGTCTCGCCAGGGGCGAGCGGCCAGGCGCATCCGAATTATTGTTAACACCCGCTAATGCCCGTCGCATAACGAACCAGCTTGCCGAGATGCGCGGCGCGGTGATGAAAATTGGACAGCTATTATCGATGGAAGCGGGTGATCTAC